>JBGQCZ010000001.1:0-32296 GCA_041495645.1 Gemmataceae bacterium
ATCGCGGCTGCAATGGCTACACCGCCACCCAAGGCATCGCCGAGCTGCGCGAGCGCCTTCAGGCCGATTTGAATGCGCGCTATCCGGGTTCGGATCGCGCGCATGTTGTTACCAGCGGCACGAGCGGCGGCCTGATGCTCGCCATGTTGGCCACGGTGAATCCCGGCGACGAGGTCATTGCCCTCGACCCGTACTTTGTCTCGTATCCCAACTTGATCGCGCTGTGCGGCGCGCAAATGGTCACGGTGGATACGCACCCGTCATTTGCGATCGATTTGAATCGTTTGGCCGACGCCATCACGCCGCGAACCAAGGCCATTCTCGTCAACAGCCCGTCCAATCCGTCCGGCGTCGTCATTCCGCCGCAGACATTGCGCGATTTGGCCCAACTGGCGGCGAAGCGCCGGGTCTTGCTCATCAGCGACGAAATCTATCACTCGTTCAGCTACGACGCGCCGTTCCACAGCCCGGCAGAGTTCAATCCCGATGTGTTGGTGATTGACGGTTTCGGCAAGAGTTACGGCATGACCGGTTGGCGCATGGGCTTCGCTCATGGGCCCAAGCGGGTGATTGAAGAGATGACCAAGCTGCAGCAATTCACGTTTGTGTGCGCCCCGAACATGGCTCAACACGCGACCCTGGCAGCTCTGGACTTTGACGTGTCGAATATCGCGGCCGATTATCGCCGCAAGCGGGATCGAATTTGCGCCGGGCTCAAAGGCCGCTACGAATTCACGACTCCCGGCGGAGCGTTTTATTTGTATCCGAAGACCAGACGCGGCGCCGGAACGGCATTCGTCGAAGAGGCGATTCGCAACAATCTCCTGCTGATTCCTGGCAAGACCTTTAGTCGCCACGATTCCCACTTCCGCGTGAGCTATGCGGCCACCGACGAAACAATTGATCGGGGAATTGAAATTCTTTGCCGGCTTGCGGACTCGTATTAGGGACGCGTTTGCGCTATTGCCAAATTGCCAAATGTACGGATGAACATATATGCGGGCCGTCCCGAAGCCGGATCGTTACAGACTCCGGATTGACGGAATCGGAAGTTGCGGCAAAATAGCGGTAGTGAAGGATCACGTTCGCTTATCCGGGGTACGCTCCCTCCCAATGCGCCCCTTTGAAACGCCTCTGCCAGCGAATGGGTTCGCGCCCCTTGGATTTTTTTCGACCCTGGTCTTCTCTCGACACACCCGGCTGGGTTTCCGGCCGGCCGGAAAGGAACGCGGGTATGACGCAGTTGTTGCGGTCGGCCATTTTGGCCGGGCTGGTGTTGGCGATTCTGGGCACGAACTTAGGCCAGGCGGCTGACGAAAAAGCCAAGCCCAAGACCTATGTCGTCTTGGTTGGCATTGGTGGATTCGCCGACCCGGCGATTCAGGCCCGGCCCACGGCGGAAAACGACGCCAAGGCCCTCTACGACCTGTTCCTGTCAGACAAATACCTGGGGGTGGACAAAGCCGACATGCGGCTGATCCTGGGAAGCGATGGCAAGGCCGCGACGAAAGAGAACATCGTCCAAGCATTCAAATGGGCGGCGGAGAAGGCCGACAAGAACGACATGGTGATCTTCGGCCTATTTGGCCGCGGAGCTCCGGTCGGCGACCGCACCTGTTTCTTCCTGCCCGCCTCGACCGTCAAGGATCGAAGCAAAGACGCGCTGCAAGCCGCCGATCTCGAACAGGAAATTGTCAAGATCAAGAGCGAAAAGATCCTCGCCCTGGTGGACATCGACTACAAGGGTTTCACCACTAACAAACTGTCGCTCGCCGAACCCAACCTCTTGGACATGGTCAAAGTATTCGTGGGTGAGGAGGACGCCGAAGAACATCAATTGCCGCCGGGACGAATCATCTTTCTAGCCAGCAACACGGTGGCCAAACACATCGACACCGCGGACCACGGCCTTTTCGCCAAAACCGTTCTTGAGGCGCTGCGCGGCAAGGCCGACACCGAAGGCTACGAGCCGGACGGCGTGGTCACCGTTGACGAACTGCAACAGTATCTGGACACCCAGGTCATCGCCCAGGCCCGCGTGTTGGGCAAGACGCGCGAGGAAAAAGAACAGACCCCGCTCGTATGGGGCACGCGCTCCAACCGCTTCGTTCTGACGAAGAACCCGGAGATCGCGGCAAAAACCGAGGCACGGCTCGCGAGTCTCGCAAAGGTAGATTTGCCGAATGACGTTCTCGCGGAAGGCAGCAAGTTGATCGGCCGGATGCCGAAGCTCAAGGCCCAGCAGGAACTACGCAAGAACTTCGTCAAGCTCGCGGACGGCGCGCTGAAGCCCGATGAATTCACCGAAGCGCGCAAGAAGATTCAAGCGGAAATGAAGTTGGATAAAGAAGAGGCCGAGGCGTTTGCCCGCAAGACGCTGTCGGGCCTCGAAAGAGTCCAGCGCCGGTACGTCAAGGATTTGCTTCTGGGTGAGATGGTGCAATGGGCCGTCAAGGGCATGTACAAGGGCCTGGATGAGAAAGTCCCTGCCGACGTTCAAGCTCAATTGAACGACGCCCGAACCATGCGCCGCGGACAATTGGCCGACCTTCTCGCCGACGCCCGCGAAAGACTTGGCAAGCGCGAGGATCTGGAAAAAAACAAAGACGTTGACTTGGCGATGAAGCGGATGATGTTCAACCTCGATCCGTACACGACCTATTACGACGAGGAAGCCATCGCCCAGATGCAAAGCCAGATGACCGGGCAGTTCACCGGCATCGGCGTGCAAATCCGCCGCGACATGGTCCGCGACGGGCTTATGGTTATCACGCCAATCAAGGGCAGCCCTGCTTACAAAGCGGGCCTAAAGGCCGGCGACCTTATTACCGAAATGATTCGCCCGGTGGACAACAAGGGCAAACCCCTTGACCCGCCCGAAGTCATCAGCACCAAGGGCATGAAGACCGATGAAGCGGTTAAGAAGATCCTCGGCCAACCGCGCACCGACGTCATTATCAAGGTCGAGCGCGAAGGCCACGATAAGCCCATTGAATTCAAGCTATCGCGTGCCCGCGTGGATGTGGAAACCGTCCTGGGCGTCAAGCGCAAGGACGACGATTCCTGGGACTTCACCATCGACAAGCAAAACAAGATTGCTTACATCCGCCTGACTCAGTTCTCACCGCGGTCGTTTGAGGATATGCAGGACGCCGTCAAGGCATTGGACAAGGACGGGATCAAGGGAATGATCTTGGACCTGCGCTACAATCCAGGTGGATTGTTGACTTCCGCCATCCAAATCTCCGATCTGTTCATCGACGACGGCTTGATCGTCACGATCAAGCCGCGCTCCACCGTGGGTGACGAGATTCCTTACATTGGCAAACACAGCGGCAGTTACTTGAAGTTTCCGATGGTTTGCATGGTGAATGGGATGAGCGCCAGCGGCAGCGAAATTGTCGCCGGTTGCTTGCAAGACCATCAACGCGCAATGATCCTCGGCGAACGCAGCTATGGCAAGGGCAGCGTGCAAGACATCGAGGATTTCGGGGCGACCAATGCCAAGATCAAGTTGACCACCGCTACGTTTTGGCGGCCCAACGGCAAGAATCTCAACAAATCCAGCACATCGGGCAAGGATGAGGACGAATGGGGCGTGCGGCCCGACGAAGGGTACAACGTACCGATGACCCGAGCCGAGCGCGACGCTCTGTTCGAATATCTGCACGATCAGGAGATCATTCCCAATCGCGAGTTGAAGCCGAAGGAACCGAAATCGGAAGTGAAGGACAAGCAACTCGACTCGGCGCTCGAGTATCTGAGGTCGCAGATCAAGCCTACCGGCGGCGCGGCCGCCAAGAAAAACGGCTAGAATCCGCCGCTTGCGGTTTTGCGCTCGACGCAAGCCGCAGGCGGCCAGATGTTTGTTATCGCGTCCCAATTCTAAGCAACACTTTGCCGCCGCGCGCATTGCTTTGTACATGCTTGGCAGCCTCGCGGATCTGCTCCATCGGATACGTGCCCGCTACGTCGATCTTGAAAGTGCCTTCACGCATCAGGCGCTTGACCAGTTTGAACACGCCAAGCATCGTGAGAATTCCTTGCCTCGGCATCCAATCCGAAAGCCAAAATCCGTCGATTCGAGTGCTGAAGGTGATCATCAAACGCGGATCGGCTTCGATCGGTTGGCCAGAAAGCAGCCCATACAGCAAAGCCCGGCCGTGGAGACCGAGGCAGCGCACGGCCGTCGTACCGGTCTTTCCGCCCACTGCATCCAGTACAAAAGGCACACCACGGCCTACGGTGATATCCTTGACTCGCTCTTCGATCGGTTCATCAGTTTCGTTTAGACACACATCACCACCGTATCGCTTCAATTCCTCGGCATGTTCGCGGCGGCGGACCACGTTGATCGTCTTGAAGCCGTAGAGCTTTCCGAGCCGAATGACCATTTTCCCAAGCGCGCTGCCGGCCGCGGTCTGCAACAGCCAGCTTCCCGGCGGCACCTTGAGCACATGGCGAACCATGGCGACTGCCGTGACCGGGTTCACAAAGAACATCGACGCTTGTTCGTCCGGTATGTCATCGGGCACCGGCACCACGTGCTTTGCGGGCACGACGCACGATTCCTGCCAGGTTCCGCCTTTGGCGTTAATCAGCGCGACGCGTTTTCCTTTGCGCAGCCGGGCAAGCAATCCGCCGCCCGCCGCCTCAACCACGCCCACGCCCTCGAATCCGGGCGTGGCCGGAAGATTGGGCAGGCGTCCGTAGCGGCCTTCGATGGTGAGCAGGTCGGAGGGATTGATGGGCGCGGCGAGCATGCGAACGCGAACCTGGCGGAGTCCGGGCTCTGGCGCAGGCACTTCGCGGATTTGCAAGACTTCGGCGGGATCGCCGTGCCGATCGAGAACAATTGCTTTCATGACGCTCGCGGGATCCTAAGAGATGGAGGGGCACACGCAAGCATTATCGAAATGGGACGAACAGGTCAAGCAAACTCAATCCACGATGCGGTTGCGGCCGGCGCGCTTGGCTTGATAGAGCTTTTCGTCCGCCCGGCGAACCATTTCCTTGGTGCTAAGGGATTCGTCGCCCGTGGTGCAACAAATGCCCATACTGACCGTTATGTGGAATTCCGACTCTTCGAATCGAAAGAGGCGTTGTTCGATGCTCGATCGAATGCGCTCGGCCACTTCGATCGACTGTTGTCGGTTCGTTTCGACCAACACCAACGCGAATTCCTCGCCGCCATACCGTGAAAACAGATCCTCGCGGCGCACAATCGCTTTCACGCAGGCAGCAAGCTCGCGCAAGGCGAAATCGCCGGCCAAATGGCCCAGTTGATCGTTGACGTTTTTGAACCAATCGATGTCGAACATGACCAGCGCCAAGGGGCGGGCGTGCCGGTTCGAACGGACCAATTCGCGGTCGAGAAACTCCAACATCGATCGTTGATTGTGAGTTTGAGTCAGCGCGTCGATGATGGTGAGACGGTAAATCTCTTCGTGGTACTCGGTTTCCACATTGCCGCCCACGAGGAAGCGATAGATGCAATTGCCCACGCGCACGTAGTCGCCGTCGTGAAGAGCGGCGTTTCCGCGGATCATGACGTCGTTCACGAACGTGCCGTTGGTGCTGCCCACGTCCGTCAGCATGACTCCATCCGGGCTGGGATCGATGCGGGCGTGCTTGCGCGACACCGAATGATCCTGAATGCGAATCTCGCAATCCTCGCCGCGGCCGATCAACAGCGGTTTGTCCGAAAGCGGGTAGCGCGAACCCATGTTCGAACCGGTCGGGTAAATATGGATGAAGCACGCATTGCTATTGGACATGGGTCGGCGAAGTGGGGTGACCCAAGTTTCCGTTGTGGGCTTTTCCATCCGAGAGACCCCGCGCGGCGAGAGCACGAAAACTGGGGATCCGCAAGCTCGATACCGTTTTCCTATTAACTGAGTGTAGTTTACGGGAATCCGCATCGCAAACAAATGCCAACGGCGGCCACGCATGGGCCGCCGTCAAATTCGCCGCAGTTCACGGCCGAATCTGTACCGACGTGCTCTTAATTCCGATTAGGTGGCCTTCAGGCTTGGTCAAATCGATCAGCTGCGGTTCGGGCGATTTCACCTCGCCGATATTGCCCGCTAGGTCCCGCGCGGTCACCCGAACGAACACCCGGTACGGCAGTCGTTGCGACAGCTTCCACGCGTACGATCCCGAGTTCGGCACGTTTTGGGCGATCGGCACCCACGGGCCTTCCTTGTTGGTTGAGTATTCCAGCGAGATTGGATTCGACGCCAAGTTTTTGTCCGCGGCATTCCAGCGCAAGATCAGCGTTTCGCGGTTATTCGGATCGGGGGCCGGCGCGTACAGTTCGAGATACGGCGGCGACAGATCTACCTCGATTCGCAGTTCCGGAGCATCGCCCGGCAGCGGCGTGCCTTTGCTCAAACCCGCTCCGCTCTCCACGACGAGCCGAAAACCGAATACGCCTTCGCCCGGCAGATTGGCGGCGATGGGCGATTGCAAGTCCTTGTGATCGGCAAGTTCTTCCCAGCTGCGGCCATCGTCACGGGTCATGTAGAGTTTGATGCTCTTCACGCCGGACGGACCGACTTTGGGAACTTCGTAGTCCAAACTGATCTGAGTGCTGTTGATGAGTTGCGTGTTGCGCATCTCCTGCCGCGGCGCCGGTGCGGATCCGCCGGCGTGCGTACTGGTAGCTAACGGCGACGAACCCGAAGTCGTTTCGCGCACGGGTTCGCTGCGAGTAACCGGAGCACTTGGAGTCTCGGTCCGCAAAGGCGGCGGTACGTCACGAATGGGCGGCGGCGGCCCATCGATCGGCGGAATCATTACTCCGGACGGCGGTGGCGGGAGCGACGAAACGTTCGACGGCATGGGCAACTGCGGTGCCGAAGACGGCGGTGTGGCCCCGCCGGCTAACGCGACCTGGCCAATGGTTTGCGTGGTTTGTGCCTGATTTCCAGCCGCATCCTGAATCATCATGCGCACTTGAACGGCGCCCGCAACGCCCGGCCGGAACCGCGCCTGGCCCGATAGCGCCGGACTGATTTGCACCGGCTGCCATTGTCCTACTGGATCGCCCGCCGGCCGATATTCCAGCCGCAAACTATTCAATTCCGGATACTGTTCCTGAATCTCCCACACCAGCGTGCAATCGTCGCCGATCTTGTCGGCCCCGCTGATTTTCAGAATCGGCGGCTGCGTGTCGATGAGAACCATCAGACCCGGCTTTAGCTGATTCAAATCCGGCGGATCGCGCCGTCCGTTTTGGTCGATGATGCACACCTGGAACCAATAGATCCCGTCTTCCTTCGCATAGAACGGGAAGAACTGCTTGTCCGGCGTGGCCCACGCTTCCTGTTTCCAGGTCTTGCCCTGGTCGCTGGAGACGAAGAGCATCAACTCGCGGACCTGTTGCGGCCGGTTCAAGACGATCGGGATTTGAATCGCCCGATCCTTCATCGGCATGATTTCCGGCGGCAATGCTCCCGCCGTCAGCGACAGCAATCCCGCCAAAGCCATTGTTCCGGCGCCCATGCTTGATCTCCCCGTTTCACCGGACGAGCGCGTGCCTTCCCCCGAAAACACCGCCCGCGCGTGGCCGAACCTTCCGGTTGTATCGGCAATATCGACCACGCCGGCCGAGAACTTCACAAAAACCCGAAGCGGCGGCGGAATCTCTAAAGCCTTGCTGTCCGCACCATCCCGAAGATCCAAAAAGCGTGCATTTGCGTGCATTTTCACATTCGGAGCCGAGCCACCAATCGTCCAGAACTCCTTATTCGACCAAGAATTGCGCCGCCCCCCCGATGCCTGCAAAAACTTTACGCGTTTGCACGCCCGCACGTACGCACTCGCGGTGGTGGTGCCGGCTGGCGCGAAGCTTTGCGTCATCTTTCCAAACATCGAACCGACGCGGAATGCCGCCCTGGAGCCCATCATGATCGATCCCTCCGCAGAGCGCGCACTATTGGGCGCTTAATTTCCCGACATATTATACACAAGTACACTTATTTGACTTTTTTGAGGCTTGCACAACAACCCCGTTTTGCGCAATAAGTCCGGGGCCTGCACAATAACTCGGTCGAACTGCGCGCGCCGATCCCCCACCAAATTGGCCAATTTCAGCTCAAGAAACCAAGCCCCGGAAGTCGTTATCTGCGCTACGGTTACAACAATGCGCAAAGAATTGGATTGACATAAGTACATACCATCATTAGAATTACGACGGCAGGAAAGAAAAGGTGTTGACCTGAACATTTAATGTACATACGATAGGATATTTTTTTCCGAACTAAATAGTGGTTCGGGTGTCGAATATGCACCATGAGCAACAAGTCGAGATCGTTCGGGGCTGATAAGCGATGAAGCCAGTTCTTCAGGCACTGGTGCTTGCCGAACATGTTTATACAGACGTGTCCGGAAAGAAGATTATTGCGGGCACCTTCAACATCATCAACATTCGTCGCTTTAGTCCCGAGCAAGTAAAGGCGGGTCAGAATGTGCTTGCCCAACAGATGGGTTCGCCGTGGGCCTATTTGAGTCTGACCGATGTTGTTGACAAGACCAAAATCGCGTTGCAGTTTGTCAACGTATCAACGCATGCGGTGCTATTTCATACGGAGATTCAGATTCTCAATCAGGATCGGCTTGCAACGGTTGAAATCGTCATGCCGCTGCCTCAATTGATGCTTTTTATGTCTGGGCCTGGAACGTATTCGCTCGACGCTCTTTGGGAGGGCGAACCCCTCGGGTCGCATCGGATTGACGCCAAAGATGTTCATAGCGACGAGAAACCGCCGTCAAACAATGGAACCAAATGAAGGGTATTTATCATGCCAACAAAAACTTACGAAGCCGAAAACCCATCCAATCTTCGTCCTGAACCAGTGGAATATTGGATTGCCAAGCGCCGTCAGGAACGAGAGCCCGAGCCGGAACCAGAGCCGGAATCTAAGATAATCAAAGCATACAGCGTCGTGCTTTTCGTTTCAAAAGACGACAATGGTATTTGGTCCGCTGTTGCGCCGGGTCTGCCTGGAGCCGGAAGTTGCGGTGATACTGAGGCTCAGGCTATTGAGAACGCCAAAGAGGCAATTGCTGGCGTGCTTGAATGTTATGATTCCGACGCGGATATTCCGTGGAAAACCATTCCGGCATTGCCCAGCGACACGAAACAACTAAAGACTATCGTCCATGTCTAGAATTCCACGGATTTCGGAATCGGACGCATTGCGCGCCTTTCAGCGCGCTGGTTTTTCTGTGGCCAGAATCAGAGGCGCTCACCACATAATGAAAAAAGAAGGGCACCGGGAAATACTCTCGGTTCCGGTGCATGCTGGCAAGACGATTGGCAAGGGGTTGCTTGGTGATCTTATCGATGCCGCAGGTTTGACCGTCGAACAATTCATAAAGCTTCTATAAACCTCGTTGCTCTTCGGCGTCTCATTCCCGTATGAATCTCATTCTCACTTTTTCCGGCCATCTCTAGCTCGGAGAGAGGCCCGCGTCATGGTGGCGCAACAGTCTTGAACTGGCGGAGGGTCCACCATCGAAATGTGTTCTCGTTCGCGCACCAGACGAGAGCCGAGAGTCTGCAGCGCTTTCACGACTCGTCGCTTCGGAGCGTCCTTCGGAAACTTGGCCATCAGGTAACGACCTCGGCCTCCGCCACGAACGCCTCAATCACCGGCGATTCCACCTTCAACATCTTCCTGCCAAACGTCTGAATGTGAAACCGGATGGCCGACTTCACGTCCGCCATCGCTGCCTCGTATGTGTCGCCTTCGCCCACGACCACGCCCTTCAACCCGAGCGGATAGGCGACATAGCCATCGCGGTGCTTTTCCACGATGATCTTGAATTGCTTCGCTGTCGCTCGACGCACGCCGTTCGATTTGCTCATGATTCACGTCCTTCGGTTTCCAGCATAATATCAACTCCACACATCCGACGTTGAATCGCCCATCGGAAAGCGCATCTCATGCGCTCGGGCCGGGCCGTCGGGTTCCTTGCCGAAGTCCACGAAGAACTTTTCGTTGAGTTTCAGGCCGCCCTTCTCGGTGTCGCAATCGACTTGCAGCATAAGCGAGCCTTGCTTGGCGATGTTGGGATAGAACTGGTTATCCCAACTGCTGAAGAGCGAATCGGTGACGTAGAGGCGTTTGCCGTCGAGGCTGAGTTGCAGCATTTGCGGGCCGCCGGTGGCTTGTTTGCCGTGAAGCTTCGGCGCTTTGCCGATCACACCGCCGACCCAAACCTGGCCCGCCAGCTTCGGCTTCGACGGATCGCTGATGTCGTATTGCCGCACGTCGCCGTGCAGCCAGTTCGAGAAATACAGCCAGCGATCGTCCAGCGACACGACCAGATCGCTAATCAGTCCCGGCACCGGGAAGTCCCAGCCCTTCTGTTCGACTCCCTCGACCTCGATCACCTTCTCGGCCTTCCATTCGTCGCCGTCCTTGAAGTAATGCCACATCACGCTGGAAAGAGCCGCCCCGACAAAGCCGTGCGTGCTTTGCGGATTGTGATGGAAGCGGACTTCGAGCGGGATCATGCCCTTCTCGCCCAGGTCGATGCTCTTGGCGATCTTGCGCTTGGTCCAATCCCAGAAATGCAGATGATGCCCGTACTTGCCGGCCTTGACGTCATCGAGCTTGAAGCCGGGTCGCGTGGTGCTCGGGGCGGCCCACTCGCTGCTGACCATGACGTTGTGCCGGGGCTGATACCAAAAATCGTAGTTGTAGTTCATCCCTTGAGTGGTCGCTTCCCAGCGGCCGTCGATCTCGAACTTGTCATTAAGCAGCAAGAATCCGCCCGGCCCGTTGAGCTTGTCGTCGCCGAGCATCGAAATCATGATGCGTCCGTCGGACAGGCAATGAATGGTGTGCGGAGCGGTCAACTTCGTCTTGCGAACGATCTCATCCGGCTCGATGACCTTGTGCAGTTTGGGTTCGTTCGCCTTCTCCGTATCGACGATGTGAATGCGCCCGGAAACCAGACCCGGAATGATCAGGTAGCGCCGTTCGCGCTTGCCGTGACAACTCGCGCAGGCATTCCAGCCGAAGTGGTGCAATTCATCGCCGACGTTCGGCATCTTGAGCCGGTGAATCACTTGCGAATAAGTCTTCGAAGCGGGATCGAGATCGATGGTGGCGAGATAATCGGGCTTGTCCAAGCCCGTGCCGGCATAGACGCCAATGACATAGGCGAGCTTTTCCGGCGGCGACTTGCGGGCATCTTCCGGCGTGGCGAAGGTTCGTTCGGGCTCGGCGGCAGCGAGGCGGCCGGCGGCGCTCAACGCGAACGGAGTTACGGCGGCAGCGGCGAGAAAATCACGACGGTTCATGCGATGGCCTCCATGAGTCATGTTCCAGTAGAAGTGTCCCATTTTGGCCATCGGCCCGCGGGAATTCAAGACCCGGACGTTGCTCTGCCAACAGCCGCCGCACCGCCGCGATTCGTGAACTATGAATTCAATTGGTGAGCGCCACCGCTCCTCTCGGCCTCGCGAATCAGCCAGGCCTAATTCGTCGAACAAGGGCAGCCGTGCCAGGAAGTGACATGCAGCGCGAGTCAAAATCAATGAAGTTTCTGCTCGTGGCCCCCGCGGTGCTTGCGTTTTGCCTCGCGATGCAAGCTGCCGAACAAGGCCGCGGATTTCCCGGCTTGGGCTGCCGGTTCACGTTGCCGAACCAGGATTGGTTTTGGGTTGAACCGACTCAGCCTAACGTATTATTCGCGGCGGCGACCAAGGATGGCCTTTCGTTGACAGCGATCTGCGATCGTCCCAAATATCGTTCGTCGGTGGATCAGATCGCAGCGAATGTATTCGAAAGGGCGTTGAACCAATCATCGGGTGGACAGCTCACCAAGCGCGGCGGGATGTTCATTACCATTCAGGGCACTCCTTGTTACCAGTTCCACGGCGCCTACCCGGACGGCCGGACGACTGTCAGCCGGTTGATTCAGACGAACGACTTCACCTACCATCTGATGCTTGTTGGCAAGAACGGGCCAGTTGAACAACGGCCCGATTTTGAACAGATCATGTCGGGGTTCGCGTTCACGGTCCCGCCTCCAGTACCCGCCGAGCCAGCGAAGGGCAGCAACGCAGATTTGATCGTCATCATTTTCGGAATTATCTGCTGCATTGTCGGGGCGACGCTGAGACATCTCTGGCGACAAAAGCCCAAAGCACGCTCGGCGCTCCGCGATGACTTTCGGCATGATCGGCTTCCCGCTCCGCCGCAATTCACGGGGAGCAGTCGCGCGACAGCGGCTGCGCCGGCCGCATGGGACGCGCCGCAAAACAGTGCGATTGAATTGGAAAATGGCGGCTTGGCGGAATGCCGGCATTGCGGCTATCAGTCGGTGAGCGCCGAAGCGCGGCACTGTCCGAACTGCGGTAAAGCAGGTCCTCTGCCTGGGGTCATTTCGCGCTGGGCCGGTCGAGGCGCTATGGCGGGCATGCTCTTCGGCGGGATCGGGGGAGCCGTTTGGGGTTATTCGGTTTTGGCTGGCGGAGGCGTTTCGGGGTTCATTGCCGGTGGAGTGCTGGGTTTCATATTCGGGTTGCCGCTCGGGATGGGCGGCGGGCTAGTGGCGGGAATTGCGGCACGGGTCGCGGGGCATCGTTGATCGAGGAGGGCGGGCGGGATGTTTTTCATTTGGGGTGCGTACAACTCGGATAAGCAGCGGGGCGTCGTTGGCGACAAGTGCCCAAACTGCGGCCGGTTGACCGTTCTGCGCATTACGCAGCACTATCGCACGCAGCACGTATATTTCATTCCCTTGGGTTCGGGCGCGTTGACGGCGACCGTGCGGACCTGTGGCAATTGCGGCGCGGCAACGACTTGTTCGATGAGCGCCTATCCGCGGCTGCTTCCGGAGAAAGAAACAAGTTCGTGGCCCATCGATGAGATCGTGCGGCAGAGCAACCCCCGGCTGGCGGAGGCAATGGCTTTTCGGGCACAACTGGAACAGGATGTGCTCGATGCGGATCGCCGGTCGTTCGGACGCCTCGATCCCCGCGTCAAGCTCGCCTTTGCCAAGATCGCCGAGTTGGATTGCTCCGAGCCGCAAGTGATCGAATTGCAAACGCGGCTGGCTCAATGGGAACAACTTGACCAAGAACCTCGCGCTTGGCTGCTGCGTCGCATCGATGAATTGCTCGACCGCGTCGATCGGCGTCGGTCCGCCGATTTGTTCGTCCGCCTGATCGCCCAGCGATTCAGGCCCGAGATGGATGGCTTCCTCAAATTCGCTACGTTCGTCGCCGTATTCGCGGTGGGAATTACTGTGACGATTGTGACCGTTCGCGACCTGAATCTGGGCTTGGCCGTCGGGTTAGTAATGGCGCTCGTCGCCGCAATCGCCTCTGCCATGTTCGTCCACCGCCAACTTCAGCGCTGGGCTCACAAACGCTTCTTTCGCAAAGTGCTCTTGCGCGAGGCGGGCGACCGGAACGTCGCGGTCGATGACGTCATGGCGACCATGGATCAGGTGAACGTCTTGGACGAAAGCACGGACGCCCAAATACGCGGAATGGCCCAGGCCGCACCATTGCTGGCTGAGGTGCTTGCTGAGAGAAGCGATCTCGTGTCCTTGACGGCTTAGGAGCCTTGGCATGTTCGTCATTGCAGGTGAGTATAACCTGGACAAGAAGCTGGGGATGGTGGCCGATCGGTGCACGATCTGCGGCAGTGTTACCTTGCTGAGTGCCACGAAACTCGCGCGCATGGATCATGCGTACTTCATTCCGGTTAGTTCCCGCAAGCAACTTGGCACGGTGCTGGTATGCAGCGAATGCAAGGGCAAGTCCGTGTGCAGTCCGCAGTCATTCGCGTGCTTTCTTCCAGAGAAAGAGGCACGGTCGCTATCGTTGAACGAGGTCCTGTTGCGGACAAACCCTCGCCTGGCTGAATCGATGAACCACCGGGCGCGGCTTGAGCGGGAGTCCCTCGGTGCGCCGGAAGTCGCGCGGAAGGATGGTATCAACCCGCGCGTTGAGTTGGCTTTCTTGAAGATCTCGTGCCTGAGCGGCAATGACAAGCGAATCGTCGAATTGCAGGCCAAGCTGGCCCAATGGGGCGCTCTCGATTCGGCGACCCAATCTCGAATCCTGTCGGACGTGGACACGCTTGCCGGCGAATACGAGCGGCGCGAAGCAAGCGAACACTTCTTGAATTTCGTCGCTCAGCGATTCAAGCCCGAAATCAGCGGATTGCCCAAGCTGATGTCGTTTGTGCTCCCGCTTATCCCGGGCATTGCCTTCACCATGATCTTCCTAAACGGCAACGAAACGAGAATGGCCACTGGCCTCGCACTTTCGTTCGTCCCGGCGCTTGCAGTCGGCTTACTGGCCAATTGGTATTTTCTCCGGCAAATGCACAAGCAGTTCTTTCGTTCGGTATTTCTGCCCGAGGCCGATGAGCGGGGCCTTCGGATGGCTCCCGTCATTGAACTGCTAGGCACCGTCGACACCGACGATTTGCGGATTGACGAGCGTCATCGTGGCATGGCCCGAGCGATTCCACTATTGAAACAAGTCCTCGCCGAACAAAATCGATACGTGGAGATGACAAACGAACTGCATGATTCGAAGCCGGAACAAATCGATGCACTGCACCAGTGATCCTGAACCAGCAATCTGGCTGACGACGGTGGCCCTGTCACTAATTTGATCAAGCATTACGCCGTTGCCGGCCCCAGCAGATGGCGGCGGAGCCAGACGCCGAGCGCGTCCATTTTCTCGCCGCGGCGGCCGAGCCGTTCACGATGTTGCAGAAAATGCTCCAGCAACATGAGCCGGCGCTGGGCGCGAAGCAGTTTCATCCGCGCATTGTAGACCAGCTTCATTTCGGGGCGATGCCAATCGACGCGGCCCTGCGCGTCGCGTTTGAGTTGCACGCTCAGGATCAGTCCCGAGCGGCAATGCATCGTGTACATCGCCGTCACGAAGTTGCCAAGCGAATAGACGATCAGCGCTTTTCGAGGGATGCCCGTGTCGTCGCGCAGAATGCAGCCGGTTCGTTCCGCAAGCGCCGGCAAGTCGAGGCCCTGTTCGCGCATACGGGTTTCGTAACCGTTGACAAAACAGACCTCCAACGGCTGCACGACGTGCGGATGCGTGCCTATGATCATGTCCGCACCCAAGCGGACGATCTCGCGGCCCACCTGCATCAGATCGGGCGTGGGGTAAAACTCAAATTCGTGTCCCCAGTGCAACGACACGATGCGAAAATCGACGCTGGCCGCGGCCATGTCGGTCAGCACCTCGCGCACCCGGCCCAAATCAACGGGATGCCGAACTGTTGGCACGATGCCGGGGATGGTTTCGATTTGAAACGACGTGTGATTGAGCAAGTCCGGAGCGTTGAGTCCCCAACAAGCGGCATAGAAACCGATGCGCAGGCCGGCGGATTCGATCAGCGTCCACGGCCGCTCGCCGGGCACGCGCGCTCCCGAGTGGGCGATGCTCTGTTGATCGAGGAATTCGAGCGTGTCGGCGAGCCCGTCGTCGCCTTTGTCCAAGCAATGGTTATTAGCCGTGGCCAACGCGGAAAACGTGTTGCTCCCGTTCGGCCGGGCGAACGACGTGATCAGCGACGGTTTCGAGTTGTAATGGACGGTGTCCGGCAAGACCCGGTAAACATAGCGGCGCGCGGAGATCGGCGTTTCCAGGTTACCCACCACGATATCGTGCCCGTTGAGATGAGCGAGCACCTCGGGAGTCAGAAACTCATCCCAACTATCGCGCAGCCACATGACATCGCCGACGGCGGCCAGGCGAACGCCGGCCTCGGGCTGTTCGCTCAGCCAGCGAACGAGCCGGCGCTGCTCGTCGAAGTAACGAATCTCCTCGGGGCATGCCGACCAATGCCCGCGGCGGTATTTGCGCAGGTAGGCGCGGCCGGTCTTGATCGCCTCGCGCAGCGGCTGGCCTTCGGCACGGGCACTCGCATACCACGGCCGGTCGGTTTCTTCGGAAAACTTGTAAGGAAAATGGTCGCGCTCGGTGGGCATTGGCGGGACTCCGTGATCGATCCCGAACCAGTCAGACATGCATTTCTTACGCCGGCAACCTCTCTTTTTTTACGTGAATTCTGCAAGTCCTGTTGGGTGGGTCGAGACCGGGCTCGGCGGCCAGCTCGGGTTTCTTCATGCGTGCTTTGTCGCGTTTGAAGCGGACTGTAGGGCGGGTCGAGTCTTCGAGGCCCGCCGTTGCGGTCGGCGTGCCTCGAAGACTGGGTTCAAACGTCACAGGCAACGGAGGAAAGCCACCAGGTCCTTCTTCTCCGCTTCGGTCAGCTTCAGTTCCAGAACGAGATTGAAGAATTCGACCGTGTCTTCCAGGGTCAGCAACCGGTCGTCGTGCAGATAGGGCGGCGAGTCCTTGATGCCTCGCAGCGGGAAGGTCTTGATCGGTCCGTCGGCGCTCGCCTTGCGGCCGTTGATCATGACTTCCTTGAAGAATCGTTCGACCTTCAGGTTATGCATCAGGTTGTCGGTGTAGTACGGCGGCGTGTGGCAGGTCGCGCACTGGGCCTTGCCGAAGAACAGTTCCTGGCCGCGAAGTTCGCTCTCGGTGGCTTTGGCTGGACTCAGCTTGCCAAAGATATTGAGCTTGGGAGCGGGCGGGAAATCGAGGATGTTCTCGACTTCGGCCATGAAATGCACCTGGCTGCCGCGTTCGAGAATGTTCACGCCTTTCTTCGTGGCCTGAACCGGATCGCCGTCGAAATAGGCGGCGCGTTGCTCGAACTCGGTGAAATCCTCGGCGCTCTTCATGGCCCGCTGCGAACCGAACAAGCGCTGGATGTTGAGACCGCGCAGCGACGGTGTATCGATGCGGTGGCGATGCTCGTTCGGTCGAATATCACCGACGGTGTGAGTGGCGGCGGTCGTATGGCCGTTGGCGTGGCAGTCGAAGCAAGCCACGCCCTGATGGGCCTTCAACGCGCGGCGGTCATCGGTGGCATTGAACTGCGCTTGGGCGAACGGCGTCACCAGCAGTCGCAAGCCTTCGAGTTGCTTCGGATTCACGATGTCTTTGAACAAGTCGTTGAAATTAGCCAAAGTCACCAACTTGCCTTTGGACACATCGCCGAGATCGGGGCGCGTCGTGAGATAAATGGGCGCAGGGAATTCGGGCAGGAAATGGTCCGGCAGATCGAAGTCGAGATCGAAGCGCGTCAGGTCGCGCTCGGTCTGTTTCTTGGTTTCTTCGATAAGGAACTTGGGGAAGATCATGCCGCCAGCTTCGTGATGCGGATGCGGCAGCGGGTAAAAACCAGCCGGCCAGGCGTTCCTTTCCTTGATCTCCTCGGGCATCATGGCCGCGAGTTTCTCCCACGTCATGCCCTCGGAAAGTTTGGCCCGCACACCGGCCTGAACGGCCTTGCCGCGCGCCATCGTGACGCCGTAGGCCGCGCGGTTGGCCAAGTCATATCGCTCGGCGAGCAGCTTTTGCTGGCGTTCGGCGAATGCCGGTTTCTCTTTTTCCAAACGGCTGACGAGCGTCGGGAAATCTTCGTCGGCGGCAAATACGGTGAAGGCCCCGCAGACAATCAGAGCGCCGGCAGCCAGAGCCGGAATTCTCGCAATAGTGCGATTCGCATTCATGGTTGTTCTCCAAAGGTAGGCAAATCCACTTTTTCATGCTTATTGCCGTTGAGCCGATCGCCAACCTGCGAAATGTCGCCGAGCCGGCTAAGCCCCGCGCGCCCGCAACCCGGCCCAGACGACATCCACCATTTTCTTGAGATCGCGTTCGCGCGATAACGAGGCGCCGTGTGCCAAAACATTGCCGAGCGCCCAGTCGTGCGCGAGGCTCGCGAGGAGCTTGGCGGCAAGGGCTGCAGACGGCATGACAATCAACCGCCGACGCTTGAGTGACGCGAGCCGCTCCGCCAGACCAGCCTGAAGTGTCGCCGGTCCGCGCGGCTGCATGCGCGCGAGCGCGTGCGGGTCGAACGACGGATGCGTCATCACGCGCACCGCCAGCGGAATGATCTCGGCATAATACTTTCCGAGCCGAACGACAACCGCGCGCAAATAGGCGAGCGCATCGTCGGGCGGGTCCTTGGGTCCAAGCAATTGTTCGATGTCCGGTCCAGTGGCATGCATGGCGGCAAAGAACAAATGGTCTTTGCTGCCGAAGCGCTGATAGAGGATGGCTTCGGAGATACCGGCGGCCTCGGCGATCTCGCGCGTGGTTGCGGTATGTCCGTGGGCGCGAAAGATATCGCGCGCGACAACAAGCACGTCCTCATCCGAAATCGTCTTATGACGCCCCATGCGGGCCAGTGTATGGTGGATGTGAGCCGCATACCAGCCTTGTTGTAGCCGGGGTCCGTGACCCCGGAACCGGCCTCGCAGCGGCCGGCAACCTTGTTGTAGCCGGGGTCTGCGACCCCGGAACCGGCCTCGCAGAGGCCGGCTACGGAATCCGGCGCGACGACTTGACATATAAGCGAGTGCTTGCTAATATATTTCTCGCGTCGCCGCCGGGTTCTTCGCGGCCGGTCCGGCGGCAAGCAGTTCTTGAACGGTCGCGGTCCTCACCACGGAGTTCCAGTCATGTTGAAAATCCACAAGTTTGCCTTGCCGGTCTGCACTGTGCTGGCAATGGTTTGTCTGTCGGCCGCCGCGGAAGACAAGAAGGACGCCAAGCCCGCCCTGTCCGGAACATGGGCGAAGAAAGGCGGGGACCTCAAGTTCGAGTTTTCCGACAAGGACGTGATGAAGATCTCCCCGCATGGGGACAAAGCCGATATCGCCATCATCTGCAAGTATTCGATCGACAAAGACGGACTGGTCAAAGCCAAGCTGACCGAACTCGCAGGGAGCGCGGAATTGAAAGAGAAGGCGAAGGGGGTTCTACCGATTGGCCTGGAGTTCAGCTTCACGTACAAAATAAAGAACGATGCCGCCACGCTCGATGACGTTAAGGGCGAGAACATCGAGACGCTGAAGTCGCATCTGGAAGGCGAATACGAGAAGAAGTGACTCTCGGGCACGCTCCCGGTTGGCCAACGGCCAATCGGGAACGGGCCTCGATTTATTGTTTGACCGGTCGAGGTCTTTGTTCTAGCGTTCATTAGAGCATCCGCAACCCTGGACGCGGTGCTCCCTCCAGTGCGCGCAATCTGGCCGTCGACATCTCGCCCGCCTTCTTTCCCATTTGGAGCCGGCGTCGCCGTCATCGAGGATACTGCGCCATGCGTCGTTTTATCAGGCGTTTGCTGGGATTTGCGCGACGTGAAGATGGCCCGACCGGGGTCGAGTACGCGGTCATGTTGGCGCTCATCGTTGTCGTTTGCGCTGCGTCCGTCAAGGCGCTCGGCAAAGACTCGCGACGCGACTTCCGGAAGGTTTCCCGGACGATCAAGAAAGCGAACGCCGTCCACCACTGAAGTTAGGCTATTCAGAGGCAAGTCTTGGCGCGTTTCCGAGGAATTCTCGGTACGTTTGCCATTTCTTTTCCGTACGACCGAACAACCGACTACGCGCGCGACGACACGAGTTCGCGCTTCAACACTTTCCCGGCCGCGTTGCGCGGTAACTGTGAAAGGAATATAAACTCGCGCGGCACTTTGAAACGCGCGATGCGCTCTTTGAGATAATTGCGCAGGGATTCCTCATCGATTGCTTCTCCGGCGCGAACTACTACGAAGGCCTTGAGACGCTGGCCGAATTTCTCGTCGGCCACGCCGATCACCGCCGCTTCCATAACCGCCGGGTGATTCGCGAGCAGTTCCTCCACTTCGAGCGGAAAGACTTTCTCGCCGCCCGAAACAATCATGTCGTCGATCCGGCCATCGATGAACAATCGGCCGTCGGCATCGACGTGGCCCAGGTCGCCGGTGCTCATGAAGCCGTCGATCGTCTCTTTGTTGCCGCCGCCGACGTAGCCGGCGAACACCAGACCGGTCCGCAAAAAGACCCGGCCGATTTGCCCGGCCGCCACTTCCTGCCCGGCCGAGTCGATCAGTCGAATCGACGTGCCCGCCGGCGGATAGCCCACGGTGCCGGGCGCTGCCAGCAGATCTTCTGGCGTGGCAATCGCGCCGAAGCCGGTTTCCGAGGAGCCGTACAGATCGTAGAGACATGGGCCGAATGCCTGCATGAATCGACTGCCGAGCGATGCGCCCAACGCCGCCCCAGACGACAGCACCGCCTTGAGCGAGGACAGATCGTATTGCGAGCGAATCGGCTCCGCAAGTTCCAAGAGCCGCTTGAGCATCGTCGGCACGGCGATCAGCACTTCCACCCGGTGCCTGACGATGTCGGCCAGAATCTCATCGGGATCGGCGCGGCGGCGCAGCACGATGGTCGCCCCGAGCAGCAGCGCAACACCGAGAAAAGCCAGGCCGAAGCCGTGAAAGACCGGCGATGCAATCATCACCGTGGTTTTGGCATGCAGTGGAACCTTGGTCAGCAAGGTGGCGAGCGGACCGGATACCGCCCGGAACTTCGGGGCCCGGGCAGCGCCCTTGGGCACCCCGGTTGTGCCCGATGTGAGAATGACGATCTTGCCCGACTCGCGCGAAATCGCCAGCGGTCCGGAGGATGTGCGGATCAAGTCCTCGACCGTCAACCCGTCCGATTCCGATCCCGTCACGATCCGATTGCCGGCGTAGGCCGATTGCTCGAAGGCGGGGGTAAACTCCGGATCGTGAATCGCGCAGCCCAATTGGTGATGGCCGAGGACCTGCGCCAATTGCGGGCCGGGAAACTCGGTGTTGAGCAAGAGAGCGTCGGCGCTCGCGGTCGAAGCGGCCAGCACCGCTTCGATGAACGTCCGGTGGTTGCGGCACATGATCGCCACTCCCATGTCCGGACCGACATGGAACCGTTCGTGCAGCGCGGAGGCCAGCTTTTGCACGCGATCGTAAAGCGCCTCAAAGGTGATCGTGCCGAAATCGTCCGCCACGGCGACGTGGTGTGGATCGCGCGCCGCGGCGATGGCGATGAAACTGCTCGGCCGGAAGCCGTGGGTGTGGATCGCCCGCGCCATTTTCAAGAGCGTGCGCGGGTTCCAGGTCATCAGCCCGGCCTTGCGAAAGGCCCGAGCGAGCGTTGGCCCCGCGTCCGTTTCGGTCTCGTTGGCAGCGCTTGCTTTCACGGCTGGTCGCCCCGGGGAGTCTTCTCGGTGTGCGAGCCCATGGCACTCGGGCTGTCCTTGCTGCGGCGGAAATAGTATCCCGCCGCCCATTCGAGCGGCCGGCGAAACAGCAGCGATAATATCTCACCGCCAAACAACCACCAAGGGGCAATTCGCTTGGGCCGGCGGACGATCGCGCGAGCCACCAGACCGGCCGCCTCTTCTGGATACATCCCCGGCAGGCTGCGAATGCTCGGCGTCGGCGCGCTCATGCGCGTGTAGACGAGCGGCATGTAGATCGACGTGGTCGCCACGCCGTCGCCGCACGATTCAATGCCCATGCTGCGAAACCAGACATCGAAGGCCGTCTTCGACGCCTGATAGGCGCCCCAACGCGGGCCGGGAAGCGCCCGCACACCGATGGTCGAGATATTGATGATTTGCCCGCTCCGTCGCTGGCGCATCACCGGCAGCAACGCGAGAATCAGGCGAACCGGGCCGAGATAGTTCACGCCGATGGTTCGCTCGAAATCGTGGAATCGGTCGTACGACAGTTCGACTGATCGGCGAATCGACTTGCCGGCGTTGTTGACGAGAATGTCGATCGTGCCGTGGGTTGCGAGCAGTTGTTTTTCGAGCGCAGCGACGGCGTTCATGTCCATTAGATCGGCGGCATAAACCTCCGCGCTACCGCCATGCTTTCGTATTTCCGTCACGATTTCGTCGAGCTTTTCTTGGGTGCGTGCGACCAACAGAACTCTCGCGCCCGCCGAGGCGAGCAGATGAGCGCAGGCCTCGCCGATGCCGAACGAGGCACCCGTAATCAACACGGTCTTGCCCGCGACCCCGGCCCGCAACTTTCGCGGACTCGGCGCTCCGCCCGGATTGATCAACCACGAGAGGACGCGTGTGAACAGCTTTGGCCGTGGCCATTCGTTGGGGTCGAGCTCACTCATGGATGTGCGCTCTTGTTGAGACGTTAGGCTTACGCGAAACCCAATCGATTCCTTACGAAAGACCAACCCATTCCTTACCGAACGACTTCGACCAAAAACAGCGGCCGAATCGGCAGGCGCGCGGAAGCTTGCGGAATTGGAAGAAAATTCACCTGAATTTCGCCCGTTCCCGGCTTTACTCCGTGAAGCGTGTACCAGAACGACAGGATGCTTTTCTTTCGCGGCGGAAAGGAACGCTGCTCCGCCGATAGACCCTTGAGGCGTGCGCGGAATACACGTCTTCCATTCGCTTCTTCGTTGGTGATTTCCGCAACGAATCGCACCATGCCTCCGGCAAGAACATGTTCGATCCCCAGACTCCAATGGCCTTCGCCCTGCGTCACGGTGACGATTCCCGAATCGATCGCTGAGCCCGAGAACTCCAGTACCGGGTCGACAAATGCCGCCGCGCGTCCGTTCAACTCAAAGGCGCTCGAAACGTCTTTCCCTACCACAATCTGTCGCGTGAGGGTCGGTTCCTTGTAGGCCAGCTTTTGTTTCACCGGCAATGCGCCGCCCGGCTGCGGACGCGAACGAAAAAAGTATCGCTGTTGATTCGGCAGCGGCTGTGTTTCCAGATCGCGGGAAACGCGAGTCGCATGCTCGACGGGCAACCCGACGAGGCCGCAGAGGCGCGCAAGCAGATCATCCGCGAAAAGCAGCGCCTTCTCCGACAGCGTCTGCAACTCATCTGCCCCGATAGGGCGTTCAAATGTCCGACTCCACTCCTGTGCTCGCTTCTCGGGCGGCCAGTTCTTGGTTCGTCCCGGAAGCAGGCCCCTGCCCGACGCGTAGCCATCGACCTGCTTCCCGTTCTCGAAAAGAAGGAAGCCGAACACATCGCTGTCCCAAACCGCCGTAAGCAGCACGGGGCGCTTCGAGACTTCGGAAAGCTTTTTCCCCAGGCCCGTGAACTCTTCGGTAACCGCGTCCGGATTTGAGAGATCGAGGAGAGTGACCCATGGCGGCGCGGAGACTGCAATCAGTTCGCGATCGGCCTCTCCGGAGTTGTCGATGCAGTCAAATCCGAGCCGATCTCCCGTGACCCGCATGAGTTCTTCGAGAGGCAACTTCGGCGTTGCGCTCGAGGCATCGGGTGAAAAAACGTGAAGGGTCGCGCACGTCAGTCCCATTACGACACCCACATCATCGAATCAGGAACGACCTTCATAGCGCAGCTTCCTGACGGCCTCATCAATGTCATCATCGGTCAAGCCGGCGGCATGAAACGCCCGCGTCGCGTCCGCACGCTCCTTATCCCATGCCTTCTGGTCGAGTTCGTCGAGCAGTCGAAACAACTCGTCACGCTCCGCGTCCGTCATTCCTCTTACGATCGTCATGACTTCTTCTACTGCGGGCATTTGACCCCTCCCTTCAGGCTTCATCATTATATTGCCGCCTGCGCGCGGCCCTTGCACTTTCTACCCGCACTTTTCACAATACTTCCGTGGTCCGCACTGGGCCTTCTATCGTTCGGAATCGCGACATGCAGATCTACCCGGCGATCGACCTGCGCGGCGGTTGTTGCGTACGCCTCAAGCAGGGCGACTATGCCCAGGAAACCATTTACGACGCCGATCCAGTCGCGGTGGCACGACGTTGGGAAAAGCAGGGCGCCGGCTGGTTGCATCTCATTGACCTGGACGGCGCCAAGACCGGCCGCCCGGTAAACGGCGACACCATCCGCGCCATTCGGCGGGCCGTGAAGATTCCCTGCCAGGTGGGCGGGGGACTGCGTGACGATTCGCATGTTGATTCCGTGCTGTCGTTGGGTGTCGAGCGCGTGGTGGTAGGCACGCGAGCGTTGGCGGACCCGGCATGGTTTCGCGGCATTTGCGAGCGGCACCCCAATCGGATCGTGCTTGGCCTCGATGCTCGTGCCGGCCTGGTCGCGACGCATGGCTGGCTCGAACAATCGCAACATTCGGCGGTGGACGTGGCCCGTCTCGCCTCTGCCTGGCCGCTGGCCGCAATCGTCTACACCGACATCCTAAGAGACGGCATGCTCGAAGGTCCGAACTTCGATTCGCTCGAGGAAATACGACAAGCCGTGTCGGTGGACGTGATCGCCTCGGGCGGGGTCACGACCGTCGCTGACGTGAAGCACCTGGCGGAATTGAAGCTCGCCGGTTGCATCATCGGCCGGGCGCTCTACGAAGGCCGGATCAATCTCGCGGAGGCTTTAGCGGTGATTTGATACCTCCGCTTGCGGGTTAAACCGCAAGCGACTCTCCCTGGAGTATTCATGTCCAAGCACAAGGTGGAAGACATTCGCAACATCGCCCTGGTAGGGCACCGCGCTGCCGGCAAGACCACGCTCGCCGACGCGGTGCTCTTCAAGGCCGGCGCCGTCGAACGGCGTGGGAGCGTGGAAGATGGTTCGAGCGTGTCCGACTACGACGAGGAAGAACACCATCGCAAATTCACCATCGACGCGCATTTGCTCAATGCGACCCATCACGGCAAGCAACTTTACATCATCGACACTCCCGGCTACCCCGACTTCGTCGGAGGAGCGCTGGGCTCCCTCGGTGCGGTCGAGACGGTCGCCATCGTGCTTTCGGCGCCGGCCGGGATCGAAGTGAATTCCCGGCGCATGTTCAATGAAGCCGGCAAACGCGGCCTGGCCCGCATGATCGTCATCAACAAGCTCGACGCCGAAAACATTCATTTCGAGGAGCTTCTCACTCACATCCGCGACACCTTTGGCAAAGGCTGCGTGTTGTTCAACGCGCCGATCGGGATCGGGCCGAAGTTCACCGGCGTGGTGGACGTATTGAATCCGCCCGCGACGCCGCCGGCCGGCGTGGTCGTCGACCTGGCCGCCGCGAAGGTGCAATTGATCGAGGCCGCCATCGACGTGGATGAAGGTTTGACCGAAAAGTTCCTGATGGAAGAACCGATCACACCGGACGAACTCAACGCCGTCATTCCGAAGTCGCTCGCCGCCGGAAAGCTGGTGCCGATCTTTTGCACCGCAGGAAAGAAGGACATTGGCGTCGCGGAATTGCTCGAAGGGATTTGCAACGACGCTTTGGCGCCCACTCAGGCTGCACCCAAGACCGCCGCTCCCACCAAAGAAGGCGGCGAACCGGTCGTTCTTGCGGCCAGCGAATCGGGCGACTTCGTCGGACAGGTCTTCAAGATCCTCAACGACAAATTCGTTGGCAACCTCAGCTACATCCGTGTGCTCCAGGGCAAGCTCACGCCCCACGACCATCTGTTCACCGCCCGCGCCGCCGGAAAAGGCGCCCGCATCGCCGGGATGTTGAAGATTCAGGGCAAGACCGGCACGCCGATCACGGAGGCAATTGCCGGCGATTTGATCGCCGTGGCCAAGGTCGAGGGCTTGCACCTCGGCGATACGGTCGGCACGCATGCCGGCGTTCCGCATTTGCCGCCGCCCAGCTATCCCAGCCCGATGTTCGGCCTGGCCGTCGAGCCCAAGTCCCGCGGCGACGAGCAAAAACTCTCTGGAAGCCTTCACAAGATCGTGGAAGAGGATCCGACCTTCAAGATGCACTACGACGCATCGACGCACGAAATGGTCATCAACGGCATCAGCCAGTTGCACCTCGACGTGATTCAGGCTCGTTTGAAGCGCCGCTTCGAGTTGGAAATCGTCACCAAGGAGCCGAAGATCGCCTACCGCGAGACCATCGCGCGTTCGGGCGAAGCCGATTACCGGCACAAGAAGCAATCCGGCGGCCGCGGTCAGTTCGGCGAAGTGCATTTGCGGGTCTATCCGCTGCCGCGCGACATCACCGATCAGAAATCGCTCGAGGAAAAGTTCGCCAACAAATCGAAGTTCGAAAAGTTGCGCTCGGCGCACTATCACGCGACCAATAACTTCGCGTTTATCGATCATATCGTGGGCGGTACGATTCCGAACCAGTTCATTCCGGCCTGCGAAAAGGGCTGCCTGGAGTTGATCGAACGCGGAGCGGTCGCCGGCTATCCGATTCAGGACGTTGCGGTCGAAGTGTATTTCGGTAAAGACCACCCGGTGGATAGCTCCGAAGCCGCTTTCAAGACGGCGGCGCGCATGGCGTTTCGCAAGGCCTTTCAGAATGCCGGCCCTGAACTGCTCGAGCCAATAGTGACCTTGGAAGTGACCTGCCCGAGCAACTTCACGGGAGCGATCCTGGGTGATCTCACCACCAAGCGAGCCCGTGTCGAAAACCAGGATAGCCTGCCGGGCAACCTGGCGGTGATCACGGCAAAAGCCCCGCTAGCGGAGGTCACCCGGTATGCGGCCCAGCTGGGCGGCATCACGCAGGGCCAAGGCAGCTACAGCATGGAGTTCAGCCACTACGATCTGGTGCCGCCGATGGTCAAGCAGCAGATCATCGCCAAGTCCAAGATGGCCGCCGACGAGGACGAAGAGTGAGTTTTGGATTAAGAGGAATACCCACGGATTGAATACCACGGATAAAATCCAATGCATTTCATCCGTGGTATTCAATCCGTGGGTTTACTCTTGAATCTCTTACGGTTTCAAAGGAACACCTGCTGATGATAGCCCGATTGCATTGCATCCGTGGTATTCAATCCGTGGGTTTTAACCGAACGACAAAGTGCTTTTTTCGTTGCCCCGACCAGTCAAAATGACGATATTGACCTGAATGACCCAAAATTCCCAACCCGATCGAGATCCACGCCGATGAAAAATGCATTGTTGGACTTTATCGAGAACGAATGGTACTTCTTTTTTCCGCTCCTGATGATGTCCATGACGGCCATGGCCCTGGTCTTTTGGCGCTTGCTGCTGAACATGGGCGCCAAGACCAACATGGGTTCGTTTTTGCCGGTTTTTCAGGCCGTGCTGCAGAAGGAAGGAATCGAAGGAGCACGAAAATTCTGCACGCTCCAAAGCGGTTTGATCCCACGCAAACTGCTTGTCGCCGGCCTGGACAACGCCAAGCAGGGCGCCTCGGCCATGCGCCGCGCCATGGCCAACGTCATCGAGCTGGAAATCCTCCCGGAGTTGAATTTCCTCCTGGCCCCAATGTTGGCCATCGCCAAGGTCGCCACGATGGTCGGCCTGCTGCTGACGGTTATTTCCATGATCGAGACGTTTAGCGCGATCGGTGAAGCGGTCAAACAAGGCGATCAGGGCGGCGCCGGCAAACAATCTGGTAAGATTGGTTTAGCGTTGTTCGCGACGGCGATGGGGCTCATCACCGCTATTCCCTTGGTGTTCACGCACGTGCTGATGAAAGCGAATATTCACAAGTTCGAACTGAAGATGAAGAGTTCCGGTCAGAAGCTCATCACGCTGGTGCAGAACGCGAAGGACAACCCCGTCCCGCCACAGCCCGCCGGAGGCGGACCGGCAGGCGGCCAAGGTCCCGGAGGCGCTGGCGCAAAACCCGGTACCGCGCCGGTATCGCCCGTTACGGCACGTAGAGGTTGATCCCCGCGAACGGAATAAATTCCGTTCTACCTTGGATGGCGAAAAGTAGAACGAAATTCATTCCGTTCGGAGCACAGCATGTCTTCACCCAAGAAATTCTTCTTCGATGTATGGCTGTCGCAAGGGAAGACGGTCTATAAGGACGTGCCCTACGAAGTAGTCACCGACTGGCTTCAGCAGGGCCGCTTACTGGGCGACGACCGCATTCGCCCCGCCGGAACCGAGGAATGGTTCCCGATCGCCGGGGTGCCGACGTTCGCGGGTTACATCCCGAAGAACGACCCGTTGCGCACCGATGAGAGGGCCGAAGCGCTGGAACCCGTGGAGACGGGCTGGGGCAAGAAAGAGGAAGAGGAAGAAGCCGATCCGGACATGATTCCGCTGATCGACGTCAGCCTCGTGCTGCTGATCTTCTTCATGATCACGTCTACAGTAGCGGCTGTCACATCGATCATCTCGGTGCCCGAAGTCAAGCACGCGGAGCCGACCGTTAACGTCAACATGATCTGGATCGGCATCAAGTACTACAGCGAGACGCAGCCCGCCGACTACACCGTCCGCCTCGACGGCGACAAGGACAAGAAGATCTTCAAGGACGGCCTGAACAAAGAACAAGTCATTCAGATGGTGAATGAGATTCTCGAAAGACAGACCGTGCCCGAAGTGCGTATCGCGGCGCACCGGCTCGTGAGTTATGATCTCCTGAAGGACTTGCATTTGGAGCTCGAAGCCCACAAGGCCAATAGCAAGATCATCAAGATTCACGTCGAGGTGGGGGAGAAAAAATGAGTTGGCAAATGCGGCACGAAGGTTCGCCCCACGCCACGTCCGGCCTCACGCCCAACCAGGTCTTGGAAGGGGTCCGCGACGGAATTTGGGGAATCACCGACGAGGTGCGCGGGCCGAAAGACGTGAAATGGATCCCGCTCGAATCGCATCCGTTCTTCGAGGATGCGTTGGCCGAACTCGAGGAGCCGGCGCGCCACTCGGATATCGAGGAACACCTCGACATGAACCCGCTCATCGACGTGGCCTTGGTGTTGCTGATTTTCTTTATTCTGACGACGTCATACGAAGCCCTGCGAAAAGTGATTGAGATGCCGACAGCGTCCAAAAAGTCACCGCGATTCATTTCGAGAGTCGATGCGGAATCCAGGTACGTGATGGTCAAAGCTACCACGGTCGAAGGTGGGAAAGTGCTTTTCAAAGTGGACGGACAAGAGGTAGAGGAGCGATTCTTGGAAGATGCGTTCCGCCGTGCAGTTGCGCAGGGAAGAAAAGAAATGATTATCGATGCAGAGAATGTTACATGGGGCACGGTGACCACGATCATGGATACCGGCCAAAGCGCTGAGATTCGGAGCTTCAAAATGAAAGTGAACAGAAACTAGAAAGCGGAGGCAAACGCCGAGACTTGCTCGGCAGTTGGTCTCCCCGGCTTGGCACACAGTTTTTATTTGCGGCCCGGTTTGGGCTCTTGTTCGACTACCTTAAAGCTCGCTTTTCCGCCGCTAAACGTCACCAGGAATCGCGTCCGTTTGATGTCCTCTTCCTTGCGGCCGCGGAACTTCGTTTCGGCGTCGACCAGTTGTTCTTCCATCGCGTAAGGCATGGCGGCGACAATCGCGGCGGGAATCAGATCGAGCTTTAGTTCCTCGGCGATGCCGTCGTTCGAATCCGCACGTTGGTCCACAAAGTAGACGCGATTCATCTTCTTGATGTCTTCGTACACGGGTTTGGCCGGCCGCTCCTTCAAGTTGCGAATGAACAACAGCTTGCCGGTCTTGTCCGGGAAACCGAGGTAGCAGCCGAGCGCATCGAGCTGTTGGAGGTAGCCCGCCGCGCTGTTGAAGCGGAACTCGAGTTCCCACCGCAGCACACGCGCCCCGCGGCGCGTCCCGCCGGTGCCTGGGCCGACGCCGTCTCCGCGGCCGGTGCCACGGCCCGATCCTTCCCCGCCGCCGCTGCCCGTGCCGCCCTTGCCGATGCCCGCCAACCCGACCAGCGCGTCTTTCAAAATCGGGCCGAGGGCCTTAGGAGTCTTGTTCTGGATCTTGGCCACAAAGTCGGTCGCGTCGTCGTCAATGGTCGGCGCGTTGTCCTTTTTTACCGTCGGATCTTCTGTCGGCAGGTCTTTGAGATCCTTCTTGTCCGGCTCGAGCGATTTCGTTTCATCCGGACGAGTTAGGTTTCCGATCTCGCCAGGAACGACACCCTCGGTGCTGCCGCCGCCGCCGCCGGGTATGCCGTCGCCGACTTCGACCGATTCCAGTTCGGGTTCCACCGGAGTGCCGCCGCTGAACATCCACAGCACGCCCGTCAAGATGATGAGCAACATCAAGCCGTGCAACACGGCCGAACCGAGACCGGAGAGCCACGGCTCGCCGTTGGCCGCGAAATTTTCCCAAATCGCTTCATCGGGCGGAACCCACGGCCGCTCGACTGTCACAGCCGCTACATCCGCAGCTTCGCCCGGCTTGAGCGTCGGCTTGACGATTGGCACTTTGTCGCCAGGCTTGGACACTTGAACGCTGTTCTTCGAGTTGTTCGGCGGAGGCATATTCTCGCCCCGAGACTGGTGGTGAATGGACGCCACTAAAGAATAGGATACAGTTCGGCGCTTGTCTCAGGCAAGAACAAAAGCGCGATTGAAGAAGTTTGTCGCACGCCAATTGAGGCTCGCATGTCGCTGTTGGATGAGGCTGCCGAAGGAATCCGAACCGTCGAAGCGGACTCTGCCCTCAAGGATGCGGCGCTCACCCACTTGCGCAGTTGGCTTACCAATGACTCGTTCACGCCCTTTCGGCCGCAACTCGAATGGCTGATTCGCACGCGGCAATGGCCGGGACTGTTGGATCGTTTCTATCAGGTTTTGCCATTCGGCACCGGGGGGCGGCGCGGCGCGGTCGGGATCGGGCCGAATCGGCTCAATGCCTGGACACTTGGCGCGAGCGTTCAGGGTCATTGCGAATACATGAAGGAAAAGTTCCCCGGAGTGTCGCGCTTGCAGGTGGCGTTGGCTTACGACGTGCGACGGTTCGAGGATCTTGGCCGAAACTACAATCCCGAGTTGAGCAACCCGCTGCTGCATCAAACGAGCCGCGATTTTGCCCGGCATGCGGCCGAGGTTTATGCCGGCAACGGCTTCCACGTCCACATTTTGCCGCCGGACAGCTCGCGTTTTCTGGCCACGCCCGAGCTGTCGTTCATTATCCGGCAACTGGGTTGTCATGGCGGGCTCAACGTCTCGGCCTCGCACAACCCGCCCGACGACAACGGCGGGAAATTCTACGACGAACGCGGCGCGCAGCCGGTTCCACCCGACGATCAGATCATGAGCGATCTCGTGGAACAGGTGACGCAGATCAAGTCCATGCCGTGGAACGACGCCGTGCGCAATGGCCGTATTCACTTCCTCGACGAGTCCACGCACCGCGGGTTTATCGACTTGTGCCGGCGGCAAAGTCTGGTCGCGGCCCCGCGGTTCGACGAACTGCGCGTCGTTTACACGCCGCTTCACGGCGTCGGATCGATGACCGCCATGGAAGTGCTGGAGCAAGCGGGCTTTCGCCCAATCCCCGTGACCGAGCAAATGTCGCCCGATGGCCAGTTCCCGAATGTGACCAAATCGCCGAACCCGGAAGTGCCCGAGTCGCTCGATCGAGCGATTCAGGTCGCCAAGGATCGCGAGGCCGACCTGGTCTTGGCGACCGATCCGGATGCGGATCGACTCGGCGCCGCGTGTGCCGACGGCCGCGGCGGATTTCGCTTTCTCACCGGTAATGAAATCCTTGCCCTGCTCACGCACTTCAAATTGAGCCAATATCTCGCGCTCGGGCGCATGCCCTCGTCGCCGATGGTGATCACAACCGAAGTCACCACGCGGCTTGTCACGCGGATCGCCAGGTATTTCGGCGCGCAGGTGGTCAACAACCTGCCCGTGGGATTGAAGTTCGTGGCGGAAGTGCTGCGGCAACTGGAACAATCGGGCGGATACGAAGACATCAGCGGAACGCCGTCGGACTACGTGATCGGCGGAGAGGAAAGCCACGGCGTGTTGGCCATGCCGCAACTGCGCGACAAAGACGCCGCGTCGGCCTGTCTGCTGTTGGCGGAACTCGCTCTCGATTGCAAACGGCGCGGCCAGACTCTGGTGCAACATCTCGACGGGCTGTTTCGTCAGTTCGGGTATTTTCGCAATGAGCTCCGCAACCTGATGCTGCCGGGACTCGAAGGCAAAACGCGCCTGACGAAAATGATGGACCGGTTGCGAGGCGGTTCGCCAACGTCCATCGCCGGCTTGACGGTGACGCGGTTCGAGGATTGGCAAGACGAGCTGGGTCGAATGGGCCCCCTCAAGGGCGCGACGGACGCGATGACGCGAAATGTCTTGTCGTTCCAGTTCGCCGACTCCGCTCGATTGCTGATTCGCCCGAGTGGGACCGAATCCAAAGCCAAGGTCTATGCCGAGGTTAGCGGCGCCCCCTGCCCTGTCGGTTGTAGTACGGAAGATTGGCTTCAAGCATGTCAGCGAATTGATGGATCGGCAATTCGATTGGCCGATGAATTCGCAGATGCGCTGCTTTCGTGACGAGCAGTATCCGACGCAGAACAACATAAGTTCTTGTAGTTCTTGTAGCCGCAGGCTTTAGCCTGCGCTGGCGGCTACCGCAGGCTAAAGCGTGCGGCTACAATGAGTTGCGGCGACTCACGGCCCATCGACCATCAAACTCCTTGAATCCTCAGCCAATTAAGGTTAACTTCAATAACGGATTCGGCGGATTGCGCAAGTTCGTTTGCGGGCAG
>JBGQCZ010000002.1:0-27798 GCA_041495645.1 Gemmataceae bacterium
CGCCGGGCATGGGCGTACATGCCCACGACGCGCCGGACAAGCCGGAAAAAGTGACGGTTCGCTTCGAACGCGGCCGCCCGATATCGATCAACGGCGAGCTCGTGAATGCCCATCAGGCGATCGCGAAAGCCAATCAAATCGGCGGGCGGCACGGCATCGGCATCGGCTATCACCTCGTCGAGAACCGCTTCGTAGGTATCAAGTCCCGCGGGGTGTACGAGGCTCCCGGCATGGAACTTCTCGGCACTTGTTACGGCTATTTGCTCCAACTGATTTTGGATCGACGCGCCCGCGAGTTTTTCGATCAACTCTCGTTGCTGATCGCCAAGCAGATTTATCAGGGCTACTTCTTCGATTTCTGCTCGCGCATGGCCCGCGAAGCGCTGCGCCCCGCAACGGAACTGGTTACCGGCACGGTTGGCGTGACGATGCACAAAGGCAAAGTGATCTTCGACTCAGTCAACAACGTGCCGCATTCGCTTTACTCCGAGACAAACGCATCGATGGAGGCAATCGGCGAATTCAACCACGCGGATTCCGAAGGCTTGCTAAGAGTGCTGGGTGTGAGCGCCCGCGCCCTAGCCGCCGCCGGCCAAATCAAACCACCGCAATCAACTTGGGGGTAAGTGTCTCCAGTTTACGTTTCGCGCTCGCTTGTTGAAGCGATCGCGAAACGCAAGCAGTGGGACTTCGGGCGCTTGCACCCGAACGGTTGCTTTTATTCTCATCCAACCTTCAGCACCGCTTTGCCCAGCACGTCCATTCGCGGTGTGATTCCTAGTCCCGGTTTGGTGCTTGCCGCCATTCTGCCATGCGCGCGCTTGGGGGCGCCTTCGGCGAAGCTCACGGTCACGTAGCTGTTGAAGTCGGTGGTCGTGAACAGCAATTCCGGCGGAGTGCTGTGGGCCAAATGAGCAATCGCGGCCGTGACAATGTCGCCGCCCCAGCTATCTTCGATGGTCATGGCGATGCCGAGCGACGCGCACAGATCGCGCGCCTGCCGCGCTTTCGTCAGCCCGCCGAATTTGCTGATCTTGATGTTCACCACGTCCATCGCCTGATCGGCGTGGCCGCGCAGCAGCACGTCGAGCGAATCAATGTTCTCGTCCAGCACGAACGGATGATCGCAATGACGGCGCACGGACAAGCACTCTTCATAAGTCCGGCACGGCTGCTCGATGTAGACGTCCAGCTTGCGGACGGCCCGCACCACGCGCATGGCGTCGTGCATGGTCCAGCCCGTGTTGGCGTCGGCGATCAGCCGGTCGCCGGAGTGCAGTTCCGCGGCGACGGCTCGAATGCGCTCGATGTCCTCGTGCGGTTCGCCGCCCACTTTGAGTTGAAAGCGGCGATAGCCTTCGGCGCGATAACCGGCGACGCGGCGGGCCATCAGTTCCGGCGATTCCTGCGAAATGGCCCGGTATAAGCCGAAATCATCGCCGTAGCGCCCACCGAGCAGCACGCACACGGGCTGGCCCGTCGCCTGCCCGAGGATATCCCAGCAAGCCATGTCGATACCGGACTTCACGTAGGGATGGCCCTGTAGAGCAGCATCCATCCGGCGATTCAGTTTGGTCAGTTGCGTCGGATCTTCCCCGAGCAAATGCGGGCCGAGTTCGGCGATTCCGGCCCGGCAGCCCGCTGCATACGCCGGGAGATAAAACGGCCCGAGCGGGCAGACTTCGCCATGACCGGTGATTCCCGCGTCGGTCTCGACGGCCACGACCGTGCTATCGAACACCGAAACCGACTTGCCGCCGGACCATTTGTAACTGCCCTCGTGCAACGGAAGGTCCACGCGATAAGCGCGAATGCGGGTGATTTTCATGGTGAGTCTCGAGATGGCGCCGTTTGTTGACAGCAAGGCCAGTATATCAGTCCAAATGACCGAAATGATCGCTCGGTCCGTTGCGGAAAGGAACGCTCATGCCGGTCTGTGTCGCTCTCTTGCGCGGGATCAACGTCGGCGGTCGCAACATGATCGCGATGTCCGATCTGCGCGAATTCGTCGTGGATTTGGGGTTCGGCGGGGTGAAGTCGTTGCTGCAAAGCGGCAATCTTGTATTCCAAAGTGAACAGCGGACAACCGCGGCGCTCGAACGCTTGCTGGAAACCGAGACGCAAAAGTGGTTCAAATTGTCCGTTGATTACGTGGTCCGCACGGCGAAGGAGTGGGAGACGATCGTTGCGGACAATCCGTTCGTTGACGAAGCGGCAAGTGACCCAAGCCATCTCGTCGTCATGTGCCTGAAGCAAGCTGCGGAGCAAATGGATGTGAAAGCGCTGCAAGCCGCGATCAAAGGACCGGAGACGGTTCGCTCGATTGGGAAGCAACTCTATGCCGTATACCCGGCGGGGATCGGGACTTCCAAGCTGACGAATGCCGTCATCGAACAGAAACTCGGCTCACGCTGCACGGGTCGCAACTGGAACACCGTGCTCAAAATTGCCGCTCTGACCCGAGACTGACGTGAATGCAACGGCCGTCATTCCGCAAGTAACTCGCAGTAGAGAAGATCGACGGTGTAGTTTCGCCAGACTTTTTCATCCTCGCGCCGACCCTGGCACAATCCAATGACTTCGATCCTGGTTCCCGCCTTTACCTTGACAAACGGTTTCTCGCTGCCGGGCCGAATGTAGCCAAGCACGCTGGCGGGCGCGCCTTGCTTGAGCCATTTCCTTTCCTTCGCCGTGAGCGACGTAATCGGTTTACCCGCGAGCGTCGGTTTCAACAAAGAGATATAATCGCGATCCTCGCTGTCGTCGCGCATCAAGTCGCCCACTCCCGTCACGAAAAGCCACTTATCCTTGAAGCGAAGGTCCGCCTGCACGCGATTCTCACCGTAGGCTTTCCACAGGTCGGCCGCGTCGACGGTATCCGTGGGCTCGCCGCGCGGGGGCGGCGTCCATTCTTTGCGCTCCGGCGGCGGCGGCGGCGGCGGATTCGGCCGCGTCGTTTGTTGCAAGTCCTGCTCACTCAACGGGCCGTACCTCGAATCGGGTGATTCCGAACTCGAACAGCCAAAGCACAAGATTGCGGCGGCAGCGACGAGAATTGCGGAGAGGCGCATGGTGAGAATCCCTGGGCGTTGTACGTTGCTCGTGCCGAGTTGTGCGCTTACGCGGGAGCGACAAGAAAAGTTAGTACAAAGGCGGGCGCCGGTCAACCGCTGGGTTCGCGGGGACGGCGTCAATCCTGGTAGTTTTGACATGCCCAACGCATCGAACTATGCTTGATTTGAACATTCGTCGGAACACGCCGCTCCTATGACGGTTTGAACGTCCAGCGGTCTCCTGCCTCAGAGGACGGTTCGCCCGTGGTCACGCTTTACGCCCAGAAACTCCCGAATGGAAAGTACGCCATCGGCGGGATTGAAGCGCCCAATCCCGATCTCGGCCCGATTGTCAGAATTGAGGTCAAAGGAAACGGCGTGCTGCCCCAGGCGCCGACCGGCTCGATCTGGCACAAAGAATACGCGCAATGGCTCAATGAACTGCAAAAAGCGGGCTTCCAAGTCGTCATCCTGCCGGCGACACCAGGCGGCGCGAACGACAATCAATCAAGCTAAGAGTCGGCCGCTCATCGCTCGCGATCCGAATGATCATCAGTGCGCCCAGGGCGCGAGGTCAACCTCTGGATCGACAAGAAAACGCATCAGCTCCTGAAGACGAAATTTCGTGGCAAGGAGCTGCCCTTTTTCCAGGGCGTGGAAATCAACCAGGAAAGATATGCCAGCGAATACAAGAAGAGAAGACGGTGGATTTAGAAGTTCTCGAAGTCCGCGCTCACGAACGGCTCGACGACACGCATTTCGCGAAGCCGTGAGTAGGCCATAGCACTGCCCACTTGGCCTGGATGTCCTTTCCGTGAGCGAGCGTTGCAAGGCAGCGATCCTTAGCGAGCCATTGGACTCAATTGAGGTCGACTGTTAAATCGTTCAAATCCTGCGGGATGACGTCGTGGCCAGACAGAATTGCTCTTTCCGCTGCGTCCAGCATGGGCGCAATGCCCACGTATTGCCGCGTCCACGCTTTGTATTTCGGCATCGTTTGTAGGAAACGCTCAACGTGCTGCTTGAAGTTGTTCACATCGGAAAGCAATTTCTTGGGCGAGCGCTTGCAAGAGCCAAAACGGATGGACTGTTCCGTTTCGTTGACGGCCACCAGATCAATCTCCGTATCGGACTTATCCCAGAATCCTTGAACTCGATGGGTAATCGGAAAATCCCCGATCCTTTTCCGGCTCCGCTCCTCGTAGAGTTGGCCGGCGAGTTTTTCCAAGGCCCCGCCCTCGACATCAGCGAGTCGCTGATCGGCTTCGTCAATCAGGTCCGTGAGCGGTCGAAACGCGATGGCAGAAACCGGATTCGCCAGAGCCGCAAGCCATGAGCGGAGAAAATTATCCGTGACGTAATAGCGGCTTCGCTTCGCTTCCGGCTTGGCGAACACCGGTAACTTTCGCTCGATCAGCCTGAAGCGTTCGATCAATACCTTCAGGTAGCCGCCAATTTGGGTATCAGGACTCCCACTTACTTCTCGAATCGCCTGGACGAGTTCATTGTGCATGCGCCCCGGATTGCGAGCTACGAACTTCAAAACCACGTCATACCGACCGTGTAGTTCACGAAGAAACCAATTGTCGGCCTCAGAACGAAGGGGCGATGAACTTTCAAAGAAAATGCGGCGGAGCAGAAACTGGCGCTCAACACCAAGCACCTGCTGCTCGTAGCAGTCCCTGTAAAACTTGGGCACGCCTTCGAATAGGTTCCAGAGAAACAACAGTCTTTCCGGGGTCGGATCGGCGTGATCTCGAAGAATGGACAGTATCGAACCGATGTCGAGATGCGTGAGATCAACGGTATCGGTAACTCGGTTGTAGAGCGAAGCGGTGCGATCTTCGAGTAAGGCCATCATCTCGGTATGGATCGAGCCAAGGACGATGAGTCCTCCTCGCACTTGATCGGCCTTGGCAGCCAGTCGATCGACACCAGCCTGCAAGAACGAGCAGAATTCTTCGTAACCCTTACGGTTGAAGTATTGGAACTCGTCAAGTATGAGGATGTAACCTCCTTCCGCCATCGTTTCAAGCAATTTCGCCAGCTGAAGAAGGTTGTTGGATCGGGGATATCGATCGGAAGGCACATGAAAAGTTTCCAATGCATCGTTCACTGCCGAGAGTACGCCGGCGGGTTCAGAGTCAGGTATTTGCACGTAAAAGACTGGTTGCTTGCTGCCGAGTTCCTGCATTGCCTTTTGAATTAGCGTCGTTTTGCCGATGCGTCGGCGACCAGTTACTTTGGCGAAGAACCAGCGATTACGACCGAGCATGCGCTCCAATTCCGCAAGCTGCTCCCCTCGACCGTAAAATTTCCAGTCCGCCATTTGCACCAACTTAAGGTAAAGACGCTTTACTAAAATTAGATAAAGCCACTTTATCTTAACTATGTACTTGACGCAAGTGGTTTTCATTAAAATTGTTGCGAACTGAAACATGAATGGAACTAACCACCAAGATGCCCAATCCACTCGCGTAAAATCGCCTCCAACGCCCTCAGTTTGGCCCGAATGTCCTTAGCATCATTGAATGTCACAAGGCAGCGATCCTTGGCGAGCCACTCCAACAAGCCCGCCGGATCGGCAATCTTCAGCTCTTTCGTGTTGTCCTTCGCCTTGGCTCCCCTGTGAAGGATGAGCCAGACGCGGTCATTGCCGTCTTTGGCGCGCAGGTTGAGGGTCGCGAAATACTCCGTCGTGCGGAAGCTCGGCGCGTTCCATTTGATCCCTTCGCGAATCTCGGGGCTGACGCCGAGGATGATCTGCCGGACGGCCTCGATATCCTTTTTGAGCGGATGATCCAGGTCGCGCAGGAACGCGATGACGGCCGGGTCCGACTGCGAGCTTTCTGGTTCAGGTTTTGCGACGCGCTTTTTTGCTGCCATTTGAGGCGCCTCCCTCGTTCTCCGCGACTCGAGCCTTGACCAGCTTTCGCACCAGCGCAGCCGGAAGGGGCTTGTCTGCCGGAAAGCGGATGGTGCCCTTGCTGGTGTCATAGCCCTTGAGTTCGTCCTGGTGGTCTTCCACCGTGGAACCACTCATGAGGTAGAAAGCGCACTGGTTCGCGGTCGCGCCGAGGGCTACCAGCGGTCTTCCGTCAAGACGGAAAGCGGCGAGCCCGTAGCTGATGCCCTCCTCCGCCTTCGGCGCCGCGGCCTTGATGGTCTTTCGAAGTTTCTCAAGCGCGGCTCGCTTGTCAGCGCTCAAGGTTGCGAGGCACTCGTCGAAAGTCTTGGGTTTAGCGCGCATATGCTTGCCTCAAGGCTTGAATGTCAATCTTGTCCATTTGCAGCATGGCCTGCATGACCTTGTTCGACTTCGCGGCATCCTTGTCTTGCAACAATTGCCCGAGAACCGTAGGGATGATCTGCCATGACACGCCAAACTTGTCCTGGAGCCAGCCGCATCTGTTCTTTGCTCCGCCCGCCGAGAGTTTCTCCCACAGCTCATCGACCTCCGGCTGCGTCTCGCAGTTTACGAAGAACGAGATGGCCGGCGAGAACTTGTACATGGGACCGCCATTGAGCGCCGTGAATTCTTGTCCTTCGAGCTGGAAATTCGCAATCAAGACCGACCCCTTTGGTCCTGGTCCCATGTCGCCGCAGCGCGTGATGCTGCCGACCTTCGAGTTTTTGAAAATGGACACGTAGAAGTTCATCGCTTCTTCGGCCTGGCCGTCGAACCACAAGAATGGGGTGATCTTCTGCATTATGACTCCTGTTTGAGTTTGTTGGATCAATCGCATTCAAGTCAGCCCGAAGCGCCAGCAAGGACGTTAAGATTCATCCTTGCTTGCGCTGCAGGCTGAATTTGCGCTGCGGGCTCTACTTGATTTCGCCCGACGCCAACATGGCTTCGAGCTGGTTGTAGCCCGCCGCCACGCCGCTCTCCATGCCCGAGGCGATGGCCGCGTCGCGAGCTTCCTTCGACGGATAAACCTCCGTGAGCGTAATCGTGGTTTTGCCGCCCTGCTCGGTGAGGCGGAGTGTTCCGAGCACTTCGGGGGTCTCGTTGCCGCCGAATTCCATGATTTCCGAGCGGACGATGCGCTCGAACGGAACGATCTCGCGATAGACGCCGCGAATGACCATCAGCGTCTTGCCGTCGGCCCCGGCCCACTCCCAACGAAAGCTGCCGCCAACCTTCATGTCCTCCCTGCAAACCGTCATCGACCAACCCGGCGGAGCGAAGAGCCAGCGTTTGATCAACTCCGGCTTGGTCATGGCCGCCCAAACCAGGTGGCCCGGCGCGTCGAAGGATCGCGTTAAGACGATCTCCCGGTCGCTGGGCGTCGTGACTTTCAAGCTGTTTTTCATCGGTCGCCTCCTCTAGCGTTTGGTGTGTCCACGATTCTTCTGTTGGGATTTCATTTCATCAAGCAGGTCGTCGAGTCGCTGGAAGTTGCTCTCCCAAATGCGGCGGTAGCCCTCCAGCCATTCGTCGGCTTCCGCGAGCGGCTTGGCTTCGATCCGGCATAAATGCGTGCGCCCCACCACGCGGCGGCGCACAAGACGGGCTCGTTCCAGCACGCGAACGTGCTTGGAGGCCGCGGGAAACGACATTCGCAACGGCGCGGACAACTCGCTGAGGTTTTGCTCCCGGTCGGAGAGCTGCCGCAGGATCGCTCGCCGCGCCGGGTGGGCCAGCGCGTGAAAGACTCGGTTCAGGAGTGGCGATTTATCTACAACCATTTGGTTTAATATACGGGGAGCGCCGGGAAATGTCAAACATTTGGTTTAATATTTCCAACTTGCCGTTTTTTTTCCTCTATTGTACATCAGTATAGGTATCATCATTTCCTTCACCTGGAACGAACAATTCCAAAATTCATTTTTCAGCCGAAATGGCTATTTAGTTATTGTTTTTTGCGTGCCCGCGTTCGTGGGCAACAACGGCGTGTTGCGCGAGGCAAAATCCCTGAACGCGGAAAACTTTTGATCTTGTGTACATCGGTTCAGTATGCTACATTACTGCTGGCCTCGAGGGGGGAGGGGCACTTCTGGGTAACGCACGATACAGCCCTCCCCTCCCTTTTTTTTTCGGCCTCCAGAGTGGGACGCCGGGGAGGGGCCCTCCCAGCCCTCCTCGGTTCTTTGACATCTTGACTGAGTACCGCGACGAAGAGCGCACGGGGGGCCGTGGCGCGGGAAAAGTAGGGGCCGGCATGCGGGGAAAACCGCTGGCAGACTCATCCATGGGTCGCCGCTGGGGAACGCCAACCTGGACCGCCCGACAATATCATGGACAACACGACGCACCACCTGACTCACCACTCGACGCTCCACCTGACCTACCACTCCGCGCTCCACTCCGCGCTGCACTCCGCGCTCCACCTCACGACTTTTTGGACTATGTTTTTGAGAGCTTCGCGGGGAGGCCGGAAGATTCAGGCAGCCAACGAGTTAGGTCGAGAATCCGGAATCCACGGGAACCAAGAAAAGTCCAAAAGAGTCCAAGTGGTTCCCTGCCACGGTGAGATGCCTCAAGGGTTTCCCGCGGCAAGTGTACCGCCGTAGGGCTATACGGGTCAGGTCACCCTCGGTTTCGGGTACAATGCCGGTGGTCTTCGACAGGACGTTGTCTCGGGCGAGCACATGGCCTCCATTCCCGATGCTCAAGAACTGGCTGCACGTGGGCGGAGTTATGCCGGTCGCGGCGAGTACGCGTTGGCCATCGACTCGTTTACGGAGGCGATCGGCTTGGATGGGCGGCAGCCTGGGTTCTACCTGGAACGCGGAACGTGCCAAGCGGCCGTGGGCGATCATGCGGCGGCCATTGCGGATTTCGACGAAGCGATCCGGCTCGATCCGGCCAATGCGGAGTACTTTCACAATCGCGGGGCGGCGCGCGTCGAGGTCGGCGAATTTGCGGCGGCGATCGCCGATTTTGACGAAGCAATTCGACTCGACCCCTTTGACGGCGAACCCTACAACGGCCGCGGGGTGGCTCGGGCCAAGAGCGGCGACAACAAAGGCGCCGTCGCCGATTTCACGGACGCGATCGAACTCGAACCCAAAGCCGGCACGATCCATTTCAATCGCGGCAATGCCCATTGCGTTTTGGGCAAGACCGACGAGGCCATCGCCGATTACTCCGCCGCCGTGAAGCATTCTCCGTTCCACGCCCGGGCCTTTCTCTATCGCGGCACGATGCATCACGCCAAGGGCGACTTGAAGCTCGCGCTGGCGGATTACTCGACGGCCTTGCGCATCGACGGCAACGATCAGGAAGCGTTCTTCCATCGGGCGCGCGTGCATGCGGATCGTGAAGATTTCGATGCGTCTTTGAATGATCTGGATCGCGGATTGAAGTTGGCCCCCGATTGGCCGGAACTGCTCAACCTGCGCGGAGTCATCCACGCCCGGCTTGGCGACCACGTCAAAGCCCGGATCGATTTCAACCAGGCCATTTTGCTCGATCCGGAGATGGTATCCGTGCGGTTCAATCGCGGATTGTCGGCGTTCCAATCCGAAGATTTCGACGCCGCCCTTGCGGACTTTTCCGCCGTGATCGAATTGGACGCCGAACATGCGCCCGCGTTGAATCTGCGTGCGGCCGTTTACTATCGCAACGGGCATCGAGCCGCCGCCATCGCCGATCATGCGGCCGCCTTGGCAATCGATCCGGAAGACGCCACGGCCCATAACCATCTGGCCTGGCTGCTGGCGACCGCTCCGGAGGAAGCGTTGCGCGATGGCAAGCGCGCCGTGAAACACGCCGAAGCAGCATGCGATCTGACCGGCTGGAGCGGGGCCAACTACTTGGACACGCTCGCCGCCGCGCAAGCCGAATGCGGCAACTTCGAGGCCGCGGTTCGATGGCAGGAACAAGCGGTCGAGCGGCTAACCGACGGCGATAAAACCACCTACGCCGCGCGCCTAGCGCTGTATCGCGCGGGGCAAGCGTATCGCGATGGCGCGATTCGTCAAAGCTAATCGCTAATCGTGCCGCGTTTGGGTGGATTGCGGTAGTCGAGCGGCGGGGGTATGTCCTTGGTGATCAGCGGCTCGTATTTGCGGCCGTTCATGCGTTTGCGGAATTCGGCTTTGGCGGCGTCGATCTTGGCCGGATCGGCGAACAGATCCCAGGCCGTGGCCGCGAGGGTCTTGGCGGCGAGTTGCATCCCTTTGCGGCCGATGCTCGTTCCGCCCGCCGCCACCGCCTGCCAGGAATGACCCGGCGTGCCCGGCACCCAGCACGCCGTCGTAAAGCCCGCAGTCGGCACGACCCACGACACGTCGCCCACATCGGTCGAGCCCATGGTGGTCCCGCCCGAAGTGTCAAAGACCTTGCCCACGCTTTCGAGGGGCGGTTTGTCTTGCAGCGATTCTTGCAAGCGTACGGCGAACTTCGTCTCCTCTTCGTCGTAGCGCAGGTCATTAAGTTTGGTGAGGTGGTCTTTGGCGAGCTGCGATAGGACATCGCTCGGAAGAAGTTCCATGGTCCCGCCGAGGTAGGCGATCTCGAGTTTTGTTTCGGTGGCCAATGCCCCGGCCTGGGCGCACTTCACCAGTCGCGGGTAAAGCTTGGCGAGAATCTCGGAGCTTGGATGGCGAATGTAAAACATGACCTCCGCGAACTCCGGAACGACGTTGGGCGCCATGCCGCCGCCGTGCGTGATCGTGTGATGGATGCGCGTGCGATCGGGAACATGTTCGCGCAGCAGTTCCGAGGCGTGGGCGGTAAGTTCGACGGCGTCGAGTGCGGAGCGGCCGCGATCGGGGCTGGCGGCCGCGTGAGAAGCAATGCCGTGGAAGCGGAACTTCACGGCCATGCGCGCCAGGCACGAGCGGTCGCCGGCTTGATTGGAATTGGCCGGGTGCCAATGCAGGGCCGCGTCGCAATCGTCGAACAGGCCGGCCCGGACCATGAAGGCTTTCGCCGCGCCGCCTTCCTCGGCCGGGCAGCCGTAAAAGCGAAGCGTGCCGTTGATCTTGCCGGCTTTGATTTGCTCGCCGAGCGCGATGCTGGCCGACAGCGACGCGACGCCGAACAAATGGTGCCCGCACGCTTGCCCGGCGCCGCCGCCATCGCGCATCTTGCGAAACGGCACCGCGTCTTGTGAAAGCTCGGGCAATGCATCGTATTCCGCGAGGATGGCAATCACCGGCTTGCCTTCGCCGATGGTCGCGGTGAACGCGGTGGGAATTTTGGCCACGCCGCGTTCGACTTTGAAGCCGGCTTTTTCGAGCGTATCGGCGAGCAGCTTCGCTGACTTTGTTTCCTGATAGCCGACCTCGGCCCATTCCCAGACCTGCTTGGCCAGCGCCCACGACGCTTCGGCCCGCCCGTCGATGTCGGTAGGCAACGCGTCCTTCTGGGCAAGAACCGGTGAGTAAATGAAAAGCGGTACAAAAAGCAGGAGCAGCGATTTCATGGGACACCGCGAAAAAGGCTTGGGTGGCGATACGGCGGCATTGTATCGGCCGGTCCGTACAATTGCCGCCTAAGCAGGTTTGTCATGAAGCATGAGGCCGATCATGCAGATCACGGTTCGCGGCAAAGTACAAGTCCCGGTTCGCGTCGAGAACCTGGGCGACGCGCTGAACGTCACGCGCGGATTCTTCAAAGCCGAATTCGTCCGCGCCGCGGAAATCCCCGACGCACTGGTTGCCCCCGGCACTTCGTGCTTCGCCCTGCCCGCTCGCCTGGTCAAGGAATTGAAACTGCAGCGCCGCGGGACGCGCAAAGCTCGCACCGCCGATGGCTTCGCCTTCTTCGGCATTTACGAACCCGTGCGGCTGTATGTCCTCGATCGCGATTGCAGCGTGGACGTGGTGAAAGTGCCCGATGGCTGCCCGGTGCTGCTCGGCCTGGTTCCGCTGCAATTGCTCGATCTGGTCGTGGATGAAGCGAATGGCCGCCTGATCGGCAATCCCGATCACGACGGCCATCCGTTGGTCGACTTGTGCTAGCTCAACCGCATTACTCGCCTTGATGGCGACCGCACTTCCGAGGACACGATGATGAGCAACGTGAAACCGATCCCCGACACTTCCTCAGTGATGATGCCGATGTTGGTGTGCCGCGACGTTGCGGCTCAGATCGACTTCTGCAAGACCACGTTTGGCGCCGTGGAGATCGGGCGCCGGCCTGGTCCGGACGGGACCGTGGCGCATGCGTTGCTGACGATCGGCGGGGCGATGATCATCGTCGAAGCAGAGTGGCCAACGCTCGCGAGCCGTGCTCCGCAACCGGACGGCAGCTCGCCGGTGGTGATCTACGTCTATGTCGAAGACGTGGACAAAGTAATCGAGCGGGCGGTGGCCGCCGGGGCGAGGGTCCTGCTTCCCGTGAAGAACCAGTTCTGGGGCGACCGCACCGGGCGAATTATCGATCCGTCGGGACACGTCTGGACCATCTCCACTCGCGTCGAAGAGACGTCGTCCGCGGAGAGGGAACAGCGGTGGTCCAGCACCGTCAACGGTTGATGCGACCGCGACCGGCCGGACTCGTGCAAGTGCAATCCGGAATGGAACTTGCTTGAACGGGATTCGCAGGGTTGTTACTATCCCGAAAGATTCTGTTCAATCGCGAGTTCGGCGGCAAGAAAACAGGCTACGATGAACTTTCATCGAGGAACATGGCTGGCAGTCGCAGTGGCGGTCGTTGTTTTTGCCCTGCTCAATCTGCATTGTTGGCGGCCTGGGATTGGCGGGCGTAGGGATCGCGCGAATGACCCACAACCCGAAGGCACTGAACTCGAACTCTATTACGGTTGGCCGGCATGTTACCGGGCAGAGTTGTTGAGATCTGATGACCCCAGCCTGGGCGATAGAGTTCTCAAAACTGCCCCGTTCTATGTGCCGCCGTACACGGAAGCCTGGGCTAGTTCCCGCTATTTTGGCTGGGTCGCCGTCATATTGGATGCCTCATTTGCAATCCTCGGGATAGTTCTCGTGGCGATGCTTTTTGAGTGCGATCACAGAGGGAGGTGGACTCGCTCTGCGATTGCGTCGGCGCTGATCATCGCATTCTTGCTGGCGGCAGCGTATTGGATTGCTGATATGGTCGATGTCCATCTCTAACACGAATGGTGAGCCGCCAAACCAGGCGGCATGTGGCGTTTTCAGAGTGAAGGACGGGAGGTGCGATCATGGGCCGTAGTTGCATCGTCGCAATCTTGGCTGTTTGCTCACTGTGCGGTGTGTTCGCCGCCAGAGCGTTCGCTCACCCGGCTTCGGGCATCGTCGTGAACGCGAAGGGGGAAGTGTTCTTCGTCCACACGGGCAAAGGCGCCTGCAAGATCGAAGAACAAGGCAAGCTCACGTACATCCACAAAGACACCGGCGGGCACTTTTTGGCGCTGGACGCGGAAGGGAAGTTCTCGTCCGCCGCCGGCAACCGCTTGTTCGTGAGGATCACCCCTTCGGGCGTCAAGCCGACGATGCTTTTCGCCAGCGGCGGCGCTCCCTTCGTCGTGAACCGCGACGGCAATCTGTATTACGGCAGCGGGTATCCCGACGGCGACGACACGACCCCCGGAGGTCACACGCTGACTCGCATGTCGCCGGACGGAAAAAAAACGCTCTTCGCGCCCGAATTGAAAACGAAGCTTGAGAAGATGGGCGAAGCGGTCACCGGCTTGGCCGCTGATCGGGACGGGACTCTGTTTGTCGCCTGCCCCAATGCGATCCTGAAGGTCAAGACCGATGGCACGGTGACGACCTTCGTCCACCCGATCGTTGTGAAAGACCGTGACGACGATCTGGCGAAGGACTCCGACGCGCGGTTTTATCACTCGCCGTACCTTCGGGGCCTGGACGTCACCGAAGAGGGAACGGTCTATGCCGCCGTCACCGGCTGTCGCTGTGTCGTGAAGATCACGCCGGATGGCAGAACCGAAACCGTCCTGAAGTCGGAAAAGCCGTGGACGCCGACGGGAGTCGCGGTCCGGGGCAAGGACGTATTCGTGCTGGAGTATTCCGATCCCGAAAAGCCCACGGGCTGGAGGCCGCGCGTCCGGAAATTGGGCTCGGACGGCAAAGTCGCGATCCTGGCCACGATCGACCCCAACGAAACCAAACGCGAGCCCTGACGCGATTGAGGATGGCACTGCGTACGCGGGTGCAATCGCGAATGAATCTTGCTTGATCGGAATTCGCGAGGTCGTTACTATCCACAGAGACTAGCGAAAGCCGCGCCCCTGGCGCAAGTATTGGAGGATCACGATGGCCTCGACGAAACGCCGCTACAGCAAAGTAGAGTTCGCCCGGCGTGGCGACGCGATTTACGAGAACGATGTTCGCCCCCACCTCAAGGCCAAAGACAAAGGCAAGTTCGTCGCCATTGACATCGAAACGGGCGACTACGAGGTCAACGCCGACGAATTGACGGCAGGTAATCGATTGGGGAAACGTCGTGCCGATGCACAAATCTGGATGGTCCGTATCGGGTCGCGCTATGTCCATCGCTTCGGAGGTCGGGACCGGCAGGAGTCTCGATGATTACCGGCGAGGTCAAATCCGGCGAAGGTCAAATTCGGCTGAAAATCAAAGGACTGCGCGGCCGCGAGCACGAAGTTGAAGCCGTCGTCGATTCCGGCTATACCGAATGGCTCACCTTGCCATCGGGCGTGATCGCGGACTTGGGTCTGCGCTGGCGCAGCTTGGACCGCGCTACGTTGGCCGACGGCAGCGAATGTATGTTTGACGTTTACATAGCCAAAGTGGAGTGGGACGGCATCGAGCGGCGCGTACTCGTAGACGAGGCCGATACGGACCCGCTGGTTGGCATGGCGCTCCTGAGCGGGTACGAATTGAAAATGCAAGTCCGCTCCCGCGGCAAGGTCAGCATCAAGCGCCTCCCGCGGAGGTAGAACTGTCGGGGCCCGCACGAAGCAAAAAGCGTTGAGCCTAGCTGAACTGACAGAACTGACCGGGATGGACCGCTCTCTCAAAGCTCGAAACCGGCCAACGCGACAGCCCTACAGTCGATACCCTGGTGCGTTACGCCGAAACCGTCGGCAAGCGATTGGTCGTCTCGCTGGCGGATGCGGCGGAAAAGTAACTCCGGTGTGGCACGGTCTCTTGACGTCGTTCGGTACATTGGGCAGAACTATGATTCACCAAAAGATTTGGCAGGCCCTAGAGCGCCCCGAATTGGGCATGCTTGACACCATCAGCGAAACCATTCGGATTGAGGAATGGCGAAATCCGGAGCTTCTATCTTCGATCCGGTCTGGGCCATCCCTGGTCATTGCTACAGACTATGGCGGAGAGCATCAATCTGCTCGTTACCGAAGTATTTCATTCGTTCTTGCTGACCTACAGTTCCTTTGGTACTGGAATGACCTTCGAGAGGAGATTCGCAAAACGATCTTAAAGGATTCGCGACGCCTCTCATACAAACGGCTTACGAAGCCTGCCGCGCGCGCCCTTGTGCGATTCTTGCGAGCTACAAATACCATTCCCGGGCGTTTGGCCAGTTCTCCTCGCCGCAACGATCGTCGCCTGCAGCGCGTTCAGCGCGAACGCCTTGTGGCGACTGCACAGGGAGAGCCAAGGAGCTTGTCCCCTTGGCACCGATTCCGACGAAGAGCCTTAATCCAACCGTGGCATGCAGTGCCAAGGGGACAAGCCCCTTGGCTCGCCAATTCGCTGTAGAACGGAATTCATTCCGTTCACGTCGTTACGCCGAGTGATCGCGAACGGAATAAATTCCGTTCTACTTTGCGACGATGCTTCCGATTACCTTCGCTCCGCTGGCATTGCACAGCTACATATAATTCTGTATACTTAAGCGAGTCACATCGACCTTGCGCCTTGTGTCGCGCATTTCTGGAAGGGGCATGTCGTGATTGCTGCAATTCTGTTTTGGTGGATCGGTTCGGTTGGAGGTGGTCCAATCACCAGCCAAGCGCGCGCACAAGCGCGCGTGCAAGCGCGTGCGAGCGAGCGAGCGCGTAACCGTGCAAAGTTTTTGAGAGCATCGGGTACAGGGATTAAACAAAGTTGTCCCAATGGGTTACGTTCTTTTTGGAACCGGGCGGTTCTGAGCGGATGTGCGGAAATGCGCGGTTTTGGAGACAAGGAGAGCCATCGAAAGAACGCATTGCGGGTCGAGAGCGAAAAGTTGGATCTTGTTGGGTTCGTCGACCGGTCGAACGTAGCGGACGCTCGATCAAACGAAATGAATCATGTGGGCGTAAAGGAGCCGTTCGACCCACGAGCAGCCGACGCGAAATTCGCCGGGTTTGGTGTCGCAGCCGACCCAGCGGACCTCGGCCTGAATGGTCAACGGCTTCAACAGAGCGAGTGCTTGCAAGTTGATCGTGATTCGTTGGCCAACCGCCAGTTTCTGGCCCACGACGAAACAGATGCCGCCTCGCGAGATGTTTCTCATGCTGATGCGAATGCACGGCGCGGTGGGCTTGACGTCGGTCTTCAGAGTCGCGGTTCCGCGAGGCGTGCGCCGCGGAAAACACCGCCGACTCAGGAAGACCACGTCTTCCGCGTCCACGGTCATGATTGGTTCGTGCATGATGATCGCTCCAGGAGCGGATCGGAACCAAATTGTTTGAATGACAGAAGTTACGAGGATTGCCATTTGAACATTAGCACAAAAAACGGTGTGGAGACGCTCCGCCGGCGCCAAACCCGCACACAGATTGCCGTACGGCTCGGCGAAGAATCGCCCAGGAAGCCGAATGATGTGAACGAACCGCCAGAAAGATCCGCACCGGATCGCAGCCGCGGCCCAACTCGGCAAGAATTCTCAGAAATCGCCGACGACCTCTCCACCCATTCGCGTACCCAAGGCGCGCCAAATCGTCAGGCTTATGTCGGAACTGCCCGATCGAACCGAGCCGTCCATCAGGAGCACGTTGACGAGCCCGCCGCTGTGATAGCTCCGGCTGGTGATGATGCCATACGAGGGCTTGCTGGCGTGCGATCCTTCGACCTGCGTGAGGATGTCAACGTCGTATTCTGTTCCGCCGACGACAAAGGGAACCTTGGTATTGGGCGTGAACACGAAGTTGAATCCGCTCTGATGGCAGGGCGAATCGGTCCATTCGGTGTGACCGACTTCACCGCGGAACGAACCGGTGGCGGCCAGGGCGGCGGCGGCGGCTGGGTCGGCTGGGAATGCGGCGCCGAGAGTCGTGGGCGTGGTGGTGTTGCGAACGTACGGCTGGTAGGCTTTCACCTCGGAGAATCCAATCGTGTTGCTAAGGCCGTCCCGCATGTCGGCGTGGCGGAGATAACGATTCACGATAATGGCGCCATCGCCGCCCTTACCCGTCGCCGGATCATAAATGAACCAGGTGCCATAGTTGGCGGCGTAGTTTTGCGGATAGGTGATTTTTCCGCCGCCCTGGTCGCGCGGTTCATCGCGGACTTCGCTTGGGCAAAGATAAATCGCGATCCGCTGACCGATCACATTCAATTGCGTCGCCGGGACCACATTCAGATCGACCAGCGCGTACAAATTGCCCTGTTCGATATACGGGAGCAGCCGCGCTTGGATCGAATACACGTCGTTGGCCACCACCCCAACGGGATAGAGGCCGGCCGGCGGATACTTGCTGAAGGCGCTTTCGTAGTTGTGCAACGCCAAACCAATTTGTTTGAGGTTGTTTTGGCACTTGACGCGGGCCGCGGCTTCGCGCACCTTTTGCACCGCGGGCAGCAACAAGCCGATGAGAACCGCGATAATCGCGATCACAACAAGCAGCTCGATCAACGTGAACGCACGCAGGCGGGCTGCCCGTCGGCTCGAAAGTGGACGCATGCGAGTTCCCCAGTTCGCGAAGGGGGCAAGGATTCAAACATTCATTACAGAATTGTAATGTTAAAAGGCCGTATTTGCTGTGTCAAGATGCGTTTCGCGAGTTTTCGGTGCGCCCGGCTCTGGTGTTTGGATTCGCAATATCCCTTGCGTTCACGCGCGGGTTCCGATATTCGCGGCATTGCCCTAGGTTGTTCGGCACGAGAAACGATTCTCGTGGTTGAAGCTGTTCAGTATGCCGGCAGGTTGGCCACAATGCCGTATCGTCACCAGGTTCTCCCGATTGCCCTGATCAGCTTGGTTTTGGCAGGTTGCACCGCCCCGCGACAAAACTGCCTGCCACCCGAGATCGCGACCGCAAGGTTGCGCGAGGTGACTTCGCCCGACGAAACACCGCCGTACGATCCAGACCTGATGGCGGCTCTCAACGACGTGATGGGCAAGAATCAGGTAAACAAGCCCGGCCCGAGCCAACGGCCGCAGAATTACCTGGCGCTCTCCGGCGGCGGGGTGTTTGGCGCATTCACGGTCGGCATTCTTAATGGATGGACCGAGTCCGGCAAACGTCCCCAGTTTGACGTCGTTACCGGAATTAGCACCGGGGCACTCATCGCCACCTTCGCCTTTCTCGGTCCCGAATACGACGAAGTGATTCGGGGATACACGTTGCCCGACCGCAGTCCCAATCTGTACCGCTCACGACGCCCGTTGTCGCTGCTCTTTTCCGACTCGTTGGTAACAGTTGAACCGCTCAAGCAGATGATCGAAGCTGCCATCACCCCGGACGTATTGTGCGAAGTGGCCGGGGCGCACGCGCAGGGCCGGCGACTGTACATCGGCACGACCAATCTCGACACGCGCCGGCTCGTGGTTTGGGACATGGGAGCAATCGCCGCCAGCAATCGCCCAGACGCATTGAAGCTGTATCGCGACGTGGTGCTGGCGTCGAGCGCCGTGCCGGCTGTATTTCCGCCGGTCTTCATCGACGTGGAAATCGACGGCAAGCCGTTTCGCGAAATGCACGTGGACGGTGGCGTGAGCTCCGCCGTGTTTTTTCAGCCCTTCATGCTGAATTTGGATCAGACTAATGTCCGTTCGAGAGCGGGTTCCAATCTGTATGTGATTGAAGCCGGTAAGGTTCATGCTGATCCACAATGCGTCGAACCGCGTATCGCCAAGATCGCCGGCAGCACGATTCGCACCATGCTCTACACCGGGGCCCGCAACGACGTGTACCGCATCTACACGCTGTCGCTCATTACCGGTGTGAATTTCCATCTGGCGGCAGTGCCCCAGGAGTTCTGCATCAATCTGGAAAGTCTCAAACCAAACGTCCGGGAAATGCGACGGCTTTACGGTCTCGGTGTGGAAATGGGGAAAAGCGGCCAGAATTGGCGCAGCAAACCCAACAACAGCGGCGTGGACGAACAGATCTTTCCGCGATCCGGCCTGAAGTTCACCACTCAATGAACCAGGTTCTATTTAGCTCACGAGACGGGAACCCCTCATCACAGTAAGACACCATTGCCATGTTTCGCAAGTACTTCACGATCTTCCGGATCTCGCTGATCGAGCGGCTGACTTACCGTAGCGATTTTCTGATCGCCAGTGCGCTGCGGTTGCTGCCGATGGTAACGACGATTTTGCTTTGGAGCGCCGTGTACGCGGGATCGAAGAGCGGCAAAGACAGCAATATCGGCGGCTTTCGCCTAGAGGAGATGATTGCCTACTTGCTTCTCGTCCACATTTCCCGGATGTTCTCTAGCATGCCGGGACTGGCAGGCGGCATCTCGCTCGACATTCGCGAAGGCACACTGAAGAAATACCTGCTTCAACCTCTCGACATGCTCGGTTATTTGATCGTTTACCGCGTCGCCCACAAGATCGCGTACATCGTTACCTCGTTCGTGCCGTACGCAATCCTGTTCTTGTTGTGCCACAAATACTTCGACCGTCTGCCCGACGCCACGACTTTCGCCGCCTACATTTTGTCGCTGCTCTTGGCCTTTGCCGTGGGCTTCTATTTCGAAGCTTGCATCGGCATGGTCGGTTTTTGGCTCTTGGAAGTGACCTCGCTGTTGTACATTGTCAACACGCTGAACTATTTCATTTCCGGCCACATGTTCCCGCTCGACCTGCTGCCTGGCCCAATCGCGGGCGTATTGAAGTTGCTGCCTTTCCAATACATGGCGTACTTCCCCGCAGCCGTGTTCCTCGGCAAAGTGGAAGGAGCGGCACTCTGGCAGGGCCTGGCCACAGAAGCCGCCTGGGCCGGCGGCTTGCTCGTGCTTTCGCGCACGCTGTTTCGCGTAGGACTGAAGCGATACAGTGCCTACGGAGGATAAGTTCGTGCCGGTCGCCTTCCGCTATGTCCGTTTGTGGCTTTCATTCGCCAAGTTCGCGCTTCTTAACGAATTGGCGTTTCGCGGCAATTTCCTGCTCAAGATCTTCGTCGAAGTTCTCTGGCTCACAATTCTGCTGCTGTTCTATGCAACGCTTTTCAAGAGCACCAACGACATTGCAGGGTGGACCGAGTCGCAATACTTATTCTTCGTTGGCTGCTTTTTCGCGCTGGAGGGACTGATCGAGGTGTTGTTCCTCGAAAACTGTCAGGAGTTTTCGCAATTGGTGCGCACGGGAAACCTCGACACGGCCCTGCTGCAGCCGATCGACGAACAATTCCTGATCACGTTGCGACGAGTAGATTGGTCCACGGTACCGAATTTTCTCATGGGCGCCGGCGTCATGGTTATTGCCCTCTTCAAGCAAGGCTGGACATTCGACCCGTTTCAGGTCTTGCTCTTCGTTGCCATGTTCGCGTGCAGCCTGTTGCTGGCTTACAGCTTCCTTTTGATTCTCACGGCGTCGGCCGTGTGGATGGTGCGCAATCAAAGCCTGATGGAACTATGGTGGCTGTTTTCGAGTCTGATGCGCTATCCGCGCGAGATCTTCAAGGGCACTTGGGCCTGGCCTATTGGCTTTGTGTTCACTTTCGCGCTGCCGGTAATGCTGGTCATCAGCGTACCGGCCGAGGTTATGGTCAAAAGCGTTGAGCCGTGGTTCGTGGTGATGAACGGGGCTGGCGCAGTGGCGATGCTGATTGCAAGCAGGTGGTTTTTCCGCCGGGCCTTGCGCCGCTATCGCAGCGCGAGCAGTTGACATAAGATATCGTCATGACTCCTTTGCTAAAATCGCAAATTCCCGGTCTGCCCTGCCGGCGCGGCAAGGTCCGCGATGTGTATGACCTCGGCGACCGGCTCGCCATCGTCGCCACGGATCGAATCAGCGCCTTCGATTGGGTGCTGCCCACCCCCATTCCAGACAAAGGGCGCGTCCTGACGCAAATGACGCTGTTCTGGTTGGACCATCTTGGCGTGCCTAATCACTTTCTCAGCGCCGACCCCGCCGCGATGGGGCCCCAGTTTCTCTTAGCAACTCGCGCCAACGATCTTGCCGGGCGCACGATGCTCGTACGGAAAACCGAAGTCGTTCCAATCGAATGCGTGGTTCGCGGCTACCTCGCCGGATCGGGCTGGAAGGAGTACCAGAAGAATGGCCGCGTGTGTGGATTGCCGTTGCCGTTCGGCTTGTTGGAAAGCGACCGGCTGCCCGGGGCGATTTTCACGCCGGCCACGAAAGAAGAATCGGGTCACGACATCAATATCTCCTTCGAGCGTATGGCCGAGTTAGTGGGCCAGGCGCCGGCCGAAAAATTGCGGGGGTTGAGCAAAGAGGTCTATTCCAAAGCCGCCGAATATGCCAAAGGCCGCGGCATTCTGATTGCCGATACAAAGTTCGAATGGGGCCGGCTGCCGTCTGGAGAAATCATCCTCATCGACGAGGTGTTGACGCCCGACAGTTCGCGCTTTTGGCCGGCCGACGGTTACGCGCCGGGCCGAAGCCAGCCGTCGTTCGACAAGCAATTCGTGCGCGATTGGTTGGAAACGAGCGGCTGGGACAAGAACAGCCTGCCGCCTGAATTGCCGGCTGACGTCGTCTCCAAGACGCGCGACAAGTACATCGAAGCGTTTGAACGATTGACGGGGAAGAAGCTTTGAACGCGAACGAGAATCCAGTCAATCTGTTCGATTTTGAAAAGCGCGCTCGCGAAGTGTTGCCGAAACCCTGCTTTGATTTCTTTTCCGGCGGCGCAGCCGACGAAGTCACCATGCGCGAGAACCGCCGCGCCTTCGACTACATCGACCTGCGCTACCGCGTGCTGGCGGGCGTCGAAAACCGCGACCTTTCCTGTACGCTTTTCGGCAAGAAAAGCTCGATGCCGATTCTGATCGCCCCGACCGGGTTCCACAAGCTGGCGCATGCGGACGGCGAGATCGCCACCGCGAAGGCCGCCGCGGAGACCGGCGTCATCCTCGTCGTCAGCACGATGGCGAATTTCACGTTGGAGGAAATTCGCGCCGCGGCGCCGGGGCCGATATGGTTTCAACTCTACGTTTACAAGGACCGGGGCGTAACCCGGTCTCTGATTCAACGCGCTGAAGCCGCTGGTTACGACGCCATTCAAGTCACCGTCGATCTGCCGGTGCTCGGCCGGCGCGAGGCCGATGTGCGCAATCATTTTGGACTGCCGCCGGGATTGCGCATTGCCAATCTGGAGAATTCCGGACTGGCCGAGCTCTCGTCCGTACGAGGTGATTCCGGGGTGGCTGCCTACACCATGCGCATGCTCGATCCATCGCTCACTTGGAAAGACATTGAGTGGTTTAAGTCGCTGACGAATTTACCACTGCTGGTGAAAGGAATTGTTCGTGGCGATGATGCCGTGCGGGCGCTCGAATCCGGGGCGGACGGCGTGGTGGTATCGAATCACGGCGGCCGGCAACTCGATACATCTCCCGCGACAATTCGTGCTCTGCCCGAAGTAGTGGACGCGATGGCCGGCCGCGGCACGATCGTAATCGACGGCGGCATTCGCCGCGGCACTGATGTGATCAAGTGTCTGGCCCTAGGCGCCCACGCCGTGCAAATCGGCCGCCCGCCGCTGTGGGGCTTGGCCGTCGGCGGAAAGGTCGGCGTGGTTCAGGTACTTGATATTCTTCGCTACGAATTCGATTCCGCCATGGCCTTGTGCGGTTGCAGGTCGCTGGCGGACATTCCACGAGATTTGATCCAATGCCGAATGAACCTCGGTCGTTCACTTTGAATTGGACAACGCAAATCCCGGCAGATTCAGCGCCCGCTGCCAGTTGATCTTGCGCTCCACCATTTCGTGAATGACCAGATCGGGCTTGAACTGTTCAATCACTTTCGGATCGCCCGATTCGCTCGGGCAATAAACCAGCCACTCGAAGTGCTCCGCCAACACCGGCAGCAGCAAGCGCTCGGCAAAGGAATCGTGGAAGAACACGGCGCGGGGAAGTGATGAATCGCCGGTGCCCCACACCTGCGGCGGAATGTGCTTGGGGGAATGCAACTCGGGATCGAGCGGCACTTCGCGTTCGATGCGCTTAGCAAACGGATGCCGCAGTCGAAGGAATGTTGCGTTCTCGGGGACGTCCGTCGGCAGACGAAGCATGCGGGTCAGATCGCCGGTATAGGGAGCGATCGTTTCCTCGAAGGCCTCGCGGCTCAACGGCACGACGGTTGGCCATCGCTTCAAAAGCCGCTCCAGAATCGCGCGGTAGGCGATGTAACCGCCGTCCTCATTCCAATGCGTATCCGTACGATAATAGATGAGCCGTTCTTGCTTTGCTTGTCGAAGCAATGGGCGCAAATCGAGGAACTCGATATTTTGATCGGCTTCGATTCGTTGGCCGAGCAATTCGCCGGCTGTGGGCAGCGGAGTGACGCTCGCGCCGTCGCGAAGAAACTCAGGGTATATGGAATGCTTGTCCGGGGCCGGGATCACGATGTAGCGAATGCCGCGTTGGGCCAACCAAGCGCCGCGCTGGTGAAACGAGTCTGCCCAAGCGTGGGCTAGTGCACTCTGAGACGGCGCTCGACCGGTGCTGCTCTCGGTTTTTGGTTCATTCAGAAACAACCAGCCGTCGCGGCCGATCAGCACCTTTTCGGTCGGCGAAGCGCCCAAGCTAAATCGCGCCGCCGCGTGCCAGCGGAGCAGCGACTCACGAAAGGCGATGCGATCGTTGAAGAAATCCTCGATTTGTCCGGGCGCTTTCTTGATCGAGCGATAGTTGAGCGACACGTTTGGCGGTCGGGCCGGTGTGCGGTTTTCGCGCGCCAGCGAGTCCGCGTCCGCAGGCCGGGCCATCGACATGGCGCCAAAGCCGACAATGCCCGCCAGAAACAGCGCGATCATCGCGAAATCGGCGATGCGTCTCGGAGCCATGAACGCCTCGTTCAAAAGCGAAAGTAAATGAACGGGTTGTAAGTCCCGGCCGCGAGTCGAGCGGTGCAAGCGACCGAAAGAAGAACCAATACGCTCATCGCCGCTATTTCGAACGACAAGTGCGAGAATCGGCCGCGTGCGGCAAACTCACGGCGCAACCCGCGAAAGTACTCCATCGCCGGCAGGCAGCAGATCGTTCCGGCCATCAGGGCCAGGGCGAGTTCATGCGTGATGAAATGATTCAGTATCCGCGTGCCCTGGGTCATTCCCGCCATCGCGCTCAGATACTTGACGGCGTGGGCCAACGAATCGGCCCGAAAAAACACCCAGCCGGTCAGCACGGCCAGCAGCGCGTAGACATGGCGAAGCACGGGCGGAACCCGTTCCAGCAGGCGGCCCAGCCCCAGGCGCTCCAGCGATAGGAACAGGCCGTGAAACAGGCCCCAGACCAGAAAGGTCCAACTCGCGCCATGCCACAGGCCGCACAAGACGAAGACGGCGAACAGATTGACGGCCGTGCGCGCCGGGCCTTTGCGGTTTCCACCCAGGGGAATGTAGAGGTAGTCGCGGAACCAGGTGGATAGTGAAATGTGCCAACGCCGCCAGAAATCGGTGATGCTGTCGGCAATGTATGGATAGCGGAAGTTTTCGCACAATTCGAAGCCGAACATCCGGCCCAAGCCGATGGCCATGTCGGAATAGCCGGAGAAATCGAAGTAAATGTGCAGCGCATAGCAGATCGCGCCAAGCCATGCGGCCGACGCCGCGAGTTCGCCCGGCGCGGCCAGGAACATCTCGTCCGCCGTCATGCCCAGCGTGTTGGCCAGCAGAACCTTCTTGGCCAGCCCGATCAGGAAACGACGGATGCCGGATGCGAAGCGATCCGATTGGATGCTGCGTCCTTCGATCGCGTTGGCCAGGTCTCGGTAGCGCACCACCGGCCCGGCGATCAGGTGCGGAAACAGCGTCATGAACAAGCCAAAATTCACGATGTTGCGCTGGGCGGTCGTTTGTCCTCGGCGAATGTCGATCAAGTAAGCGATCGCTTCGAATGTAAAAAACGAGATGCCGATCGGCAGATGCACGGGCCGCCAATGCATCGGCTCCAATCCGGGGCCCTGTAGGAACTCGTTGACATTGCTCACCAGAAAGTTCGCATACTTGAAGTGAAGCAGCAGGATGAGATTCATCGCGATCGCGGAGGCAAGCAGGAGCCGTTCACCATTTCGGCCGCGCCGCGTTTCGATCCATCGGCCGAGGCCGTAGTTCATCAAGATCGAGGCGGTCATCAAGAGGACGTAGCCCTTCTCGCCCCAGGCATAGAAGAACAGGCTGATAGCCAGAAGTGCGGCATTGCGCAGCGTGCGCGGCGCAACGAAGTAAACCCCGAGCGCTAGCGGCAGAAAAAGAAACAAGAAAATGGCTGAGGAGAAAACCATCCGTGGTTATCGAGTCCAGGTTGTTTACGTTTCGCGCTCGCGTGACGCCGCGCGAACGCGAAACATAAACAATGCCTGAGACTCTATCACTTCGGGCGTTCCACGGTAAAGACCAAGTCCGCCCTGCCGACGTTGCCGGCGGCGTCACGTACTTTTAGCACCAGCACGTGCGTGCCCGGTTGCAGCGTTTCACTCGGGAAACGAAATGACTCCGTTTTCGAATCGAACAAGCCATCCGTTGGAAAAACGCTGGACCACTTGCCGCCGTCGATCGCGAAGGTCGCTCCGCTCAAGCGGACGAGTGAACCCTCGACTTTCGCTTCGAACGTGGCACGGCTCTTTTCGATGCCGGCCAGCTTCAGCGTCACAGCCGGCGGTTCATGAGCCACCGCCACCAAGCCGCTCACGCGCTCTCCGCTGAGAGCCTCTTCTTCGTTGTTGTCCGGCCGGTCGCTCGCCACAATCTTGATCCGGTACATGCCCGAAGGCATCGTCGCCGTGTCCCATTCGTATTCGCTCTTGCTCAAGCCGTCTTCGACGCGAACCCAGTCCTTCCACCCTTCCTTGCGAACGAAAACGTCGAACGACAGTTCGTCCTCGTTCGGATCGGTGGCCGTCCACTTGAGCTTCATCCGCTTCGATTCGCGGGCGATTTCCGGGTTTGGCACTTCGAGGCCGGTGACTTCCGGGGCCTGATTGAGCGTGGCAAACCTCAGGCTGAAGTTGGCCAGGGCAGGCGACACACTCACATCGTCAGTCGTCAAGGACATTCGCCATTGCAGATAGCGCGCCGGCGGCACGTTTGCGGCGGCGGTTCTTGCATCGCTTTGTTCGGCGGACCATTCGCTCCAGGTCTCGTCCGGCTCGGCCACGTTGCCGGCCCGTGCCGACACCGTCAGTTTTGTCCCTTTGGGAATGTCAGCCTGCCAGCCCATCGAGCCCCAGCGGCTCACGAGCTTCGCATCGATCACTTCGGAGACGACCGTGCCTTTGGCGGCGAAGCGGTCTTGCAGCACGAACAGCTTGCCGGGGTCGCCGGCAGCCAGGACGATGCTGCCGTCGCGGCGCGGGTAGAGCCGATGAATCTGACCGTGATCCAGGCGTGCCACTTCGCTGCGCTCGCGCGTGGCTTCGTTGACTTCGAACAGTTGCCCTTTCGATCCGGTGCCGACGAACAAACTGCTCTTCGTCTTGAGCAGGCTGAGCACCAGGCCCTTTTCGCGGAAGACTTCGCGGACGGAGCCATCGAGGCCAATTCGATAAACAGAGTTCTCCCCGCTGCCGGCGGTGGACGGGGCCGAAGCCGAATTTGGTCGTTCTGTGTCTTTTTCACGCTCGCGCGGTCCGACGACCAAGGCGTCCTTGTCCACGCCGGTGTCTACCGCGTTCGGGCCGGTTCGCTTCGTCAGCGAGACCCCATCAGTCCGTTCGATGGCCGAACTTCGAATCACGGTACGACCGCCGCTCGGCGAACTGGTTCCGGCGTAAAGCGCGCCGTCGGCCAGTTGCAAACAATGCACTTCGGCTTGAGCCGCCTGGAACAACACGAAGCCCTTACCCTTGGCATCGACGCGATAGACCAATCCTTGTTTGTCTGTCCCGGCGTAGAGCGTACCATCCGTCGCCCGTGCCAAGCTCAAGACATGGTCTTGTTTGCATTGGAAGAATGGTTCGGCCTTACCGTCCGGGCTCACTCTGTAGATTCGGCCGTGCGGTCCAGTCGCGGCGAAGATCGTTTTCACTTCGTCGTCAAAGGCGAGCGCCCAAACAAAGCCTTCCTTGGTCTCGCTCATCACCTTCGCATTGCCGGTTGAATCAATGCGGACGATCAACCCGTTCGGTCCGGTGCCGGCATAGATCGAGCCATCGGCCGCGGCCATGAGGCAAAGAACCTGGCTGTCCTTGCTCTCGAAGGCGACGGTGGCAGCGCCATCGGGCGCAATCTTGAAGATCTTGCCAGCATCACCTGTAGCCGCGAACAGATTGCCGTTCTTGTCTTCCACCACGTCCCACACCCGGGCCGCATCGAAGGCCCCATCGGCCACCAACGGCTTGAGCCAGCGCGCCAGGCGCACCGTTCCCTCGCTGCTCACCACGGCTTGCTGGAGCGAAGCCTTTTCATAATGGGCAGGCGCTGACACGGTCACGGTCTTGACCTTGCCGGCGATCAATGAAGCCGGGAGCAGCGCGGCGATCAGGGCAGCGGTGATGAGGCGATTCATGGGAGCCTCCAATTCGGTGGTGAATCAGTTTGTAGTGACCCGC
>JBGQCZ010000003.1:0-24527 GCA_041495645.1 Gemmataceae bacterium
GAAGTCATTTCCGTTCCGCCGCAGAAAATTCCGGTGATTCCCTGTTTGGTAATGCTGCTTCCTTGTACTTCGAGTTTCTTGCATAGCGCGTCTAGCAATTTTGGCGTAGTGAACATGCACTTGATGTCGTGCCCTGCGGAGAGAATAGTCATCGCCTGTTCGATGCAATGCTCCTGATAGGCCCGCAGGTGCTCCATCCAACCCTTCTTGATCAGCTTGACGACCCAACGCGGATCGAGGTCGATGCAGAAGCAAATTCCGCCGCGATGCTGGGCGAGATGCTCGACTGCGAGGCGCAGGCGCCGCGGGCCGGACGGGCCCAGCATCAGCCAGTTCGCGCCCTTGGGAAAGTACTTCTCGGGAAGCCCGTCGCTGAACATCTCGTAATCGATCCAATGATCCTCGACGACCACGCGGCTCTTGGGAATGCCGGTTGTGCCGCCGGTTTCGAACACATAAACAGGCTTGTTTGCCAACGCCTTCGGCACCCAACGCCGCACCGGCCCGCCGCGCAGCCAGTCATCCTCGAAGAACGGGAACTTCTTCAAGTCGTCGAACGAATTGACATCTTTCAATGGGTTGAACGGAAGCTCTTTGGCTTTGTCGAGCCAAAACGGCGTCCCGGTATCGGGCGAAAAGTGCCAGCGCACGATTTCGCGAACGTGGGCGTCGAGACGATCTTTGGCTTGCTTGACTTTGGTTTCAAGACTGGAGGACACGATGAGAGATCTCCACAGCGGGGATGCTATTCGAGGCGGGCTAGAAATGATTTTAGACGGCGGGAAAAGAAAAGGCGAGCTGATCAACCGCCGGCGAGTGGATCGCAATTCGCTATTTGGCCCGTTTTCGCGTCAAAAGCGAAACACTTATCAACACGGCAAACCCCAACGGAATCGTCACAATGCCCGGTTGCGTAAGCCGGCGAAACGGCATCGGGGCATCCTCGGCCGAGAGCCTGTAGACTTCCTTGAAGGTGTCACCGCTTAGCAAAATCCATACCAGGGAACTAATCATCCCGGTCACGATCGCCGCCGTCACTCCCTGTCGCGTTGCCCTCTTCCAAAACAGCACCAAGACGAGCGCCGGCAAATTCGCCGACGCCGCGACGCTGAACGCCCACCCGACCAGATAGTTCACGTTCATGTCTTCGAACAAGATGCCCAGTCCGATCGCTACAACCCCGACCCCCACTGCAGCGATCTTGCCTATGCGGACTTTGTTGGAATCGTTGAGTTGGATTCTCAGGAAGCTCGACAGCAGGTCGTGCACGACAGCGCCGCTGGCCGCAACAATGAGCCCGCTCACTGTGCCCAACACCGTTGTAAACGCAATGGCGGAAATAACCGCAAATAGCAAGGTGCCGAAACTCCGTGCCAAGAGCGGGGCCGACATGTTGCTGTTGACTTGCGGGCCGATCACCCCGCTTGTCATCGCGCCGAGACCCATGAACAACGTCAACACATAAAAGAACCCGATGCTGCCCATTCCCACGACCGTACTCTTCCGCGCTGCCGCTTGGTCCTTCACCGTGTAATAGCGAATGAGTATGTGCGGCAACGAGGCAGTACCGCAGAATAAGGCCAACATCAGCGAGACGAAGTTCAATTTCGGAATCGGATCTTCGCCTCGGATTCCTTGAAACAGCGGGTGATTGCCCGGACGCAGAATCTCGGCGCCGGATGTGGGCTTGGGCCGGTATTCGGTCTTTTCGGTTCCATCGGCTTGAGGCACTTTCACCGTGTCCCAAAGAACGACTTCGCTCCGCCGCAACGTGTCGAGATACGACACCGGATCGAGCGGGCCCGTCGCGGTCTGGCCGTCCGGCAGTTTGCTCACCGTGCCGAACTTCAACCCATCGCCTTCGGGCACATTCAGCCCGCGGTAAAGAATCAGGATGGTCAAAACGAAGCTGAAAACGACGAGCAGCGATCCTTTGAGGAATTGCACGTACGTGGTCGAGACCATTCCGGCCGTTACGACGACGACGATGACCACGCCGCCGACCAGCAGCACTCCCGCATAGTGGGGCAGGTTCAACAATGGCTTGACGAGCGCGCCGGCCCCGACCATCTGCGGAATGAGGTAAAACAAGCTCACGGCCAGAGTGCTGACGGCGGCGGAAAGTTGGATGCCGCGTGAATGAAACCGGCTGTCGATGGCATCGGCGAAGGTGTATCGGCCCATGCGCTTGAGCGGTTCGGCAATGACGAACAGCGCGACCACCCAACCGGCGAGATAGCCGATCGAATAAAGGAAGCCGTCGTAGCCATAGAAGGCGATCATCCCACAAATGCCGAGAAATGACGCGGCCGAAAGATAGTCGCCGGCAAAGGCAATGCCGTTGACGAACCAAGGGATGTTCCCGCCGGCGGCGAAGAACCCTTGGGCGGAGCGGCTCTTCCGGGCGAAGTAGAAACTCAAACCCAAAGTGATCGCGACAAAAACCGCGAAGACGAAAATAGCGAGCGAGGAGGGCGTCACTTCGGGCCCTCCGGCGCGCGGCATAGCCAACCGTAAAGGGCTGCAAGCAACAACGCCGCGATGATTAGCCCAAAGCCATACAGAATCGCGAGATTCAAGCCGGCAAACGGCACGCGGTCCATAACTTCCGGCCAGAATGCATTCAGGAGAACGAAGCCAGCGTAAATCACCAAATAGATGCAGAACAATACGAGGCCGTAGCGGGTGTTGCGGCGGACTGTCGCATCATCGCGCGGCTCAGGCGTCGCCGCGGGGGCGGAGTCGAAACCAGGCATGCCGTGGTCCTTCAGGAAAGAGAAACAGCGCATTTTGCTTATTCAGCCCAAGACGATACCAGGAATTCCCCCCATCTTCAACTCGCGCAAGTGCCCAAGTCAAACCCGGATTGACGACTTTTCCAATTCGCCGCATACTCCCGACGCAAGTGGAACGAGATGCCGCATGGAGGCGGGCGATCGTGGAAGTGAAGACGCGACGACCAAACAAACGTGCCCGCCGGGTTTACGAAACTGGTTTCGGCAGCATGTACGCGGGGTTCGCTGAGGAGGTGCTGGCTTGTCCGGCATTCAAGCCTTGGCGTGGCCGGGTTCAGCTTGTGTTCACCTCACCGCCGTTTCCCCTGCAACGCGAAAAAAAGTACGGCAACCTGCAAGGCGATGCCTTTGCCGATTGGTTGGCCGGTTTTGCTCAAGTCTTCAGCGAAACGCTTACTGCCAACGGCTCAATCGTCATCGAACTGGGCAACGGCTGGAACGCCGGCGTACCCACGATGTCCACGACCAGTTTGAAAGCTTTCATGGCATTTCAGGAAGCAGCCGGTTTGCATCTTTGCCAGGAGTTCATTTGCTACAACCCGGCCCGGTTGCCTACGCCCGCGGAATGGGTGACGGTGCGGCGGGTGCGGGTCAAGGATTCGTTCACGCGCGTCTGGTGGATGTCGCCTACGCCGCATCCGAAAGCCGACAATCGCAAAGTGCTCACCGACTACAGCCCGAGCATGCGCAAACTGCTGGAGCGCGGCACCTACAACGGCGGCAAGCGGCCATCGGGGCATCATGTCGGCCAAAAGTCATTCTTGACGAACAACGGCGGGGCGATTCCGCCGAATGTGCTCGTCCCGCCGGGAAGCGGTACGCCCATCGAACCGCTTGCGGTGCTGCCGATTTCCAACACCGCCAGCCGAAATGCCTATCACCGCGCTTGCCGCGACCAGGATCGGCCAGCCCACCCGGCCGTCATGCCGGAAGCACTGATCGAGTTCTTTGTGCAATTCCTGACCGATCCCGGCGACGTGGTGCTCGATCCGTTCGCAGGCAGCAACACGACCGGCGCCGTGGCGGAGAGATTGGGCCGCCGTTGGCTGGCAATCGAAGCGAACCCGGAATATGCGGAATCATCGCGCGTTCGCTTTGCCGCCAAGGCCGCCTAACCAGAATTACTCACCACCAATTCTCGTCGCAACTCCTTTGGTTTTCTCTGTGTTCTCTGTGACTCTGCCTGTACCGCTCAACTTCTTCGCAGGCCGCACAAATTTTTTTGGCCACGGATGGAACACGGATTGAGATCAAACTCGTTATTTCGCTTTCAGTTCTTATCCGTGTTCAATCCGTGTTTCATCCGTGGCTGCTCTAATTTGGTTGCGGCTCCGCCGCGCTGGGGTTAATTTTTCTTTGAATAATCCGGGCTAACGCAACGGGCCGGGATCGGTTTCACGTCACCCGTGAACCGGATCCCGGCCCTTTTCAATTCCAAATCCGGCTTAACCTTTTGGCGGAATCTTGTGTTTCTTGTTGCTTTCAAGCTGGGGAAAACGATACGTCAGGGCTGTGAAGAAATTAATCAGACCGCTCAATTCCCCGCGTTGGATCGGCGGGTGATTTCGATTGGGCTCCTTCGTGAGAAACTCGAAACTCTGTTTGTGGAGATAACTGTTGGTGGCTTGAACCATGTGCTTGATTTCCGCAAAGCGCTCGGCGGCATCCTCGGTGGACCTGGCGTCGAGGAAGGCAAGCACGTCGGACCAGCGGCGCGGCTCATCCGGATCCTCGCGCCAACTCACATAGGCATTGTGCCCAATCAGGCGTGAGACATGGTCGTAGTTGTCCAGCGCCGTTGGCTTGGTTTTGCCGGTTTTGTCGTCGCTCAAGCGCATGCGTCCCGCCTGGGCGCGTCCGAGCGAGGTGAGCCGATAGTAATTCGGCCGCACCTTCTCCATGAAGCCTACCATCAACGGGTTCTGCGGCTTGCGGCCCATGATCTCCATCATCACCCGTTTGTGATCGGGGTGAAGCTGGTCATAGCCGCGCAGGCCGAAGCGTTTCCTGTCTCGATTCCAACTGGCGATGGTGAGATCCCACTCACTGAATTCGCTTGCTCCTTGCGCCATCAAATCCTCGGCGGCCAGCAGGATCACCTGCGCGGCCGTGTAGCGAGGCGCAGTTTTCAGCATGGATTTTCCCTGGTGCATGGTCCTCGTTGGGCGGGTTGGGCCACCCAAGTTTTGAGGAATTATAACTGTCGCGAGTTCAGTCTCTATAGGCAATTCCGAATTTTACGTCAAATACCTGCGCACGACCTGCCGGGAGTTCCCGTTGCGCGCCTGGTTCCGGTTATTCGACCGCGCGATTGTCAGGCCCCGATGCGCTGCAACAGTTTTGCCGCACGGTCGAGCAGATGTTTGCGTGCAGCCCCGTCAGAAACCCACGCGGCGCGATCGGAGATTCCGGCGGCCTGTTCGCGTAAACGGGCCAGTTCATTCAGGCTCTTTCCCGTCCCGAGCGCGTCTTTTTCGAGTCCGTCCAGCTGCCGCGAAAGAACTTCCGGATCGACCCGTTCCGGCACCTCCGCCAACGAATGCCTCGCCTCCGATTCCTGGCACGCCGGTTACCAGCGGCCAAGGGAGCAATCTGCTCGGCGCGATCACACACGTAACGCAGCACCCATAAACCCGAGTTGTAGCCCGGTTCAGCCCGCACAACAGGGCGGACGCCGCAATCAGCGCTTGTACCTTGTTTGAAAATGGCGAAGTGGTGTTTCACTCGCCGCCCGAAAGGTCTTGGAGAAATTCGACGAGCATGACTTCGCCACATTGTACCGTCGCCCGACTCCGCTCAGGGGCCAAGGATTGTTGCTTCCATCCGATCAATATTCTGGTTTTGACTGTAACTGCCGGCCGAGGTTGTTATAATATCTTTGTGAAAAGTGTAACAAAGTGTTCCTCACGCTCAGGTTCGAGCAGTGGCTGACCGTGCGCGATTATTGACGCTTGAAGGCCCGGAACGCGGGGCCAGTGAGTTGCTGCGCCCGGAGTCCGTCGAGACAGTGCACGCAGATAGTCTGCCGCACCTGCTAACCTTGCTGCACGAAGGCCCTTTTGCCGCTTATTTGATTTCGCCGAACGTGCCCGGCCTGCGCGAACAGGTGGGGCGGTTCGCACAGGCCGAACAAATCCTCGAAGCCCTCGACATCGGCGTCACACTTCTCGATTCGGACGGGCGCATCACCTGGGCCAACGGCGCGTTTCGGGATTGGTGCGGGACGAGCCCGATCGGCCAGGATTTCATGCACGCGCTGGGCCAGCCGCAAATTCGCGACGGCGACCGCAATCCCTTTTTGACAGCCCGCTCGGGGCAATCCGCACGCTCTCGATTGTTTACCTCCCGCAACAGCTATTTGGCCTTGCACCTGTCCCCGCTGCCGGGCGTGACGGGCCGCGGCGGATTTTTCGCCCAATGCCGCGACATCACGCGCCGCGTCATGCAAAAACAGAAGCTCGACGCGCTGCACAAAGCCGGTTCGTCACTGGCCGGATTGGACCCGGAATTGCTCGATGAGATGCCGGTTGAGCAGCGCATTCGGCTGCTGAAGGAAAACCTCCGTCGAGCCGTCCACGAAGTGCTGAATTACAACGTCATTGAGATTCGGATGTTGAACCGGCAATCGGGAAAGCTGGAACCGCTGCTGGCGGAGGGCATGACGATCGAGGCGGCCGGCCGCGAGTTGTTTGCCAAAATCGACGGCAACGGCGTTACCGGCTTCGTGGCGGCCACGGGCGAGAGTTACCTGTGCCCCGATACCGCCCACGACCCGCATTACATCAAAGGCGCCGAAGGGGCGCGCAGCTCGATGACCGTGCCGATTAAACTGGGCGAACTTGTGATCGGCACCTTCAACGTCGAGAGCCTCACACCCAACGGGTTCGGCCCGGACGAACTGCAATTCGCCGAGTTGTTCGCCCGTGAAATCGCCCAGGCGCTGCATACGCTCGAATTGCTGTCCGCACAAAAATACTGTGCGGCCAACGAATCGATCAAAGCCGTCAATCGCGAAATCGCGCTGCCGGTGGACACGATTCTCACTTCCGCCACCGCAATCCTCGGCAGCTATTTGGGACTCGATCGGCCGATGGCCGAAAACCTGCGCAAGATCATCGAACAAGCGCGGCGGATCAAGGCGAACATTCAAAAGGTAGGCGACGACCTGGCCCCGGGTGTCGGCACGTCGGCCATTGACGGCCTGTCGCCGATCCGATTGAAGGGCAAACGCGTGCTCATGGTGGATGCGGAGCAGGACATGCGGCAGGCGGCCCATACCGTGCTGGAAAAACTCGGCTGCGAAGTCGAAACCGCGCCGACCGCCACCGAAGGACTCATGCTGGCTCGAGAGAGCGAGTATCATGCGGTGATGGTCGACATCACTCCGCCCGACATGAAGGGCTACGACGCTTACGTGCGCTTCCACGAAGCCCAACCCAAAGCACGCATGATCATGATGGCCGGCTTTGGATACGACGGCGGACACAATCTGGTAAAGGCCCGGCAGGCAGGGTTGAAATTCGTCTTGTTCAAACCGTTCCTGGTGAATCAACTCGTCACCGCGATCGATGGCCCCGAACCGCCTTCTCGTCCCATGCCGCAAGAAGTGGGCGTGGCTTCGTAATCAGTTTTTGTGTCTTGCTCGCAAGAACCCAACTCATGGCATTTCATCTTTCTGAATGAACCTCGAAGATTACTTGCTGTTCTTCCTGGTTTGGGTTGGGCATTCCGCCATCTGGTTGGTCGCGCTCAACGTGCTCTACAGCCGACCGTATCCTCGCCAGATCTTGAGGCTCGCCCGCTGGGCAGTCGGGGTAATTGTTTTCGGCTTTCCGTTGCTTGTTTGGGCGACAGTGGGGCTCGATTTCGGTCCGTTGCGTACGAAGGGGCCGGACTCAATCTGGCTTTCACTCGAGGTCTATTTGGCTTTGTGCCTCGGCATGTCGTGTTGGTGCATACCGTTGGTGACTTTGATCCGGCTACTGCGCCCATCGCCACCGGCGCTCGTTTCGCGGCGAAGCGAAATCGTCGACGTGGCTCGGGAACTGAATGAAAAACCCGTGGGCGACGGCGAATACCGATGGTTGGCGCTTCTTCCGGGCAATCAGTGCTTCCAGATTGAATTCACCGAATTAACGCTGAAACTGCCAAGGCTGCCGCAGGCCTGGCACGGCATGACGATCCTGCAATTAAGCGACCTGCATCTGTCCGGCACGCCCGACTGGCGCTTTTTCGAAAAGGCGATCGAGCGTGCGATGCGCGACGGTCCGCCGGACATTCTCGCGTTGACCGGCGACTTTGTCGACACGGATAACCATCATCGCTGGCTCTTGCCGCTGTTAAACAAGCTCGATTGGAACGAAGCCGCTTTCGCCATTCTCGGCAATCACGATATCTGGCATCGGCCGGAGCGGATTCGCCGGCGACTGACGCGGTTGGGCATTGAGATGTTGAGCGATTGCTGGCGGACGGTCGAAATTCGGGGGGGAAAGCTCGTGGCCATCGGTCATGAAGGGCCGTGGTACCGGGGCGAACCCGATCTAACCCAATGCCCGGAAAACCACTTCCGTTTGTTGTTGAGCCACACTCCCGACAATATCGGTTGGGCGCGAAAGAACGGCGTTGACTTGATGTTGAGCGGCCACAACCATGGCGGTCAGATTCGCTTGCCGGTGTTTGGCTCGCTCTTCGTGCCAAGCCGTTACAGCAGGCGCTATGACTGCGGCCTATTTTGGAAACCGCCGACCGCGCTGCATGTAAATCGAGGGCTGGGCGGAAAGGAACCCATCCGCATCAATTGCCGGCCGGAGGTGACTCGGATCGTCCTGCAAAAGGCGTAGGCGACTTGTCGTCCGTCGACTCTACGGGCGACACGCCGGAATGACTGGTCGTCGCTGTCTTATACCCGGCCGGCAATGCAATTCCGAGTGTGGCAACGACTGCCACACAAATCCATTTGGCTGGGGTTCGCCAGTTCATGCCAACCACCCACCCGGTGTCAAAATCGTTGCAAGCCGAAAGATCGTCACACTTCGCATATCGACCCGCTCGGCCGATACCTTTGCCAATTCTCCAAATGGGTGCTGGTGCTACGTTTGTTCGGCAAGTCAGGCAACGTCGGCGGGATCGCCTCATTCCGCATACCCGGCGCGGTCGGAATTAGTGAGCTACAATTGGTGGTGCACATAGCGGGCGGTCGAGACGAGGAAGGTCGAAATGCAGAATACCGATTGGACCAGCATTTTCCGCCAGATACCGGTTGAGCTGCAGGCCCAACTAATGGTCGTGCTGAATAATCGCGCCGAAATCGCGGTTGAGACGATCTTTCGGGTGGAATCGCCATTTGTCGTGCTGCGCGGACGCATGGGCGGCACCACGGAGACCGGGTTGATGTTCGTACTGCCGTACAACCAACTTTCCGGCGTCTACCTCAGTCGTGAAATCAGCGATGCCGATGTTCAAGCGATGTTTAGCACACTGGGTACCGCCGTGCCAAAGACCGGTCTCTCGGCGCACGGAACCACCGACAAGAAATCGACTTCCGACATCCAGTCGACTCCGGCCGTCCCATCGTTTGGCCGCGCTCCCGAAGCGACTTCCGTCGCGCGAAACAATTTGCTCGAACGATTGCGGGCCGCGCGCCAGGCCGCCGCTCCGCAAACCAACGGCAAGTAGCGATCTCACCCAGCCGTCGCCAAATGCCGGCCGCGCTGCCAAGCGCGGCCGGTGGCTTTTTCACGCACGATTTCGTGATAGAGCGTGTCGCGTTCGATCGGAACGCGACCGGCTTCCTCGATCACGCGGCGAATCTCCGCGACGCTCAATTCCTGCGGCGAATCCGATCCGGCATCGTGATAGATCTTCTCGTGGACCACCGTGCCATCGAGGTCGTCCGATCCGTAGCTGAGTGCCATCTGCGCCGTCTTGATGCCGAGCATCACCCAGTATGCTTTGATGTGCGGGAAATTGTCGAGCATTAACCGGCTGATCGCCATCGTGCGCAGGTCCATCACTCCGCTCGCTTTGACGATGTGTGATAGCCCGGTGTTTTCCGGGTGGAACGCCAGCGGAATGAAAGTTTGGAAGCCGCCGGTCTCATCCTGCAGTTCGCGTAGCCGAATCAAATGGTCGATGCGATGCTTCGGCTCTTCGATGTGGCCGTAAAGCATGGTCGCGTTGGAGCGCAGGCCAAGTTGGTGCGCCTCGCGATGAATTTGAATCCAGTCTTCGGCGGTGGCTTTGTATTCGCAAATCTTTGGCCGAATGTCGGGATGGAAAATCTCCGCCCCGCCGCCCGGCAGACTGCCGAGTCCGACATCTTTGAATTCAGCCAGCAATTCCTTCATCGGCCGGCCGGTGAGCCGCTGGAACCAATCCCATTCCACGGCCGTGTAGGCTTTCAGGTGTAGCCGAGGATATTGATCGTGAATGATCCGAATGACGTTCAGGTACCATTCATACGGCTTTTGATGATGCAGTCCGCCGACGATATGCAATTCGGTGCAGCCGCGCCCATCGGCCTCCGCAGCCCGCTCCAGAATCTGTTCATCGCTCATTACGTAACCCTTCTCGCTTTTCAGGTCGGCCCGAAAAGCGCAGAAGGTGCAGCGATAGACGCAGATATTGGTCGGGTTCAAATGCTCGTTGACGTTGTAATAGCCGATGTTGCCGTTCTTGCGCTCGCGAACGATATTGGCGAGTTCGCCGAGCGTAAAGAGGTCGGCTTCGCTGTCAAGCAACAGCCCGTCGTCAAACGACAGCCGCTGGCCCGCCTCGACCTTTTCGCGGATTTGCAGCAAACGCCGATCGTTGAAAGAAACCGTCATGCCAACCTCGGAAGGATTCAATGTGCGGATCATTATCGGGATTTCGCCCGCATTCAGTAGGGGAACCGCAAAGAGAGCGACGGCGCAACTGCCCGACGTGGAATGCTCTTACTTGTTGTCCTCAATCCGGTAGATCGCCTTCTCCGTCCGCAAAAACAACGCCCCGTCGGCGGCGGCCAGCGATGAGAGCGTTTGCTCGTTCATGGCGTTCTTGGCCACCACTGTGAACGTCTTGCTCGCCTTGACTACCGTCACGACCCCCGTCTCGTTCTCGAAATAGATGTTCCCGTTGGCAAAGAGCGGCGACGAAGAGTACCCGCCGGGAAGCCGCTGCTCTTTCCAATGGGCCTTTCCCGTCTTGGCATCCAGGCAACTCGCCAGCCCGCCGTCCGAAACCAGATACAACTCATCGCCCACCAGCAAAGGCGACGCACTGTGCGGAGCGCCGCGATTCAGTTTCCAGGCAACGTGGGTGTCGGTCACGTCGCCCGTGCCATCGACGCGAATCGCGAACATTGTGGCGGAATCAAAACTGCTGCTGACGAACACCATTCCATGCCCAAATACGGGACGCGGGATGACCGAATAACCGTTGTAACGGACGCTCCAGATCTCCGTGCCGGTCTTCGGATCGTAAGCGGCAACGCCGCCGGCGCCCGGCAGGACGACTTGTGTTTTGCCGTTCACGTCGACGGCTAGCGGCGTCGCGAAGGCGAATTTCTTGATCGAGTCCCAGTTTCGTGGCGTCTTCCACAACAACTTACCGTCGGCCGCACTCAGCGCCGCAACAAATGGATTGCTTGCTCCGTCGCAACTCAAAATCAAGCGATCATCGAGCAATATCGGGCTGCCGCCGTTGCCGTGAACCGGCGGATATTTCAATTCGCGAGTCTTCCACACCTCCTTGCCGTCCAAGTCGAGGCAAGCAGTGCCTTGATGGCCGAAATGAACGTAGACCTTGCCATCGCGGACAATCGGCGACGGGCTAGCGTGGCTGTTCTTGCCGTGGATGCCAGGCGAATTCGCGCCATCCTGATGAAATACTTCCACATCCCAAACCGTCTTGCCGCTGTCAACGTTAAGACAAATGGCGCGCAATGACTGATCTTTGCCATTCGGCACGGCAGTCGTCAAATAGATCTTCCCGCCCACGATGGCCGGCGACGACCAACCCAAGCCCGCGATCGGTTGCTGCCAGGTTATGTTTTTCTGCGGCCCCCATTGAGTCGGCAAAGGCTTGCCTTCATAGATCCCCTGGGCAGTCGGACCGCGGAATTCCGGCCAATCGCCGGCACTTGCGTAAGGACTTGTAAACATGGCGCATGAAGCAACCAGGACAATTCGCCACAGGTTCATTTGGGAACTCACGAATTCGGAAGGAGGGCGATCCAGGAGGGTTAATGAAATGATACGACGGAATGATCGGTCTGGACCACAAGAATTCTCTCACTTGGCAGGATGCGATTTGTCGGCGTCTTTCACGCAACGGAATCCGATGTGAGACATGCCGGTATCGGGCGTGCATCCCATCCGCGCGCTCGGCCGGTAGTTGAAGCAGTAGCCGACGCAGCAGAGGAATGATCCGCCGCGGTGGACTCGCTCGGGCGGACGCATGCGTGGATCGAAGCTGCTTTTCGGTCCGATCGGGTTGACCGAAATGCTCTGCCCGGCAGCCGCGGCGTAGGCGTCGGGTAGATACCAATCGCTGCACCACTGCCAGACATTTCCCGCCATATCGTAAAGACCGTATCCGTTGGCCGGGAAAGCCTTGACGGGCGATGTGCGTGCATAGCCGTCCTCGGCTGTGTTCTTATCGGGAAAATGGCCCTGGAAGTTGTTGCATTGCGGATGCTCGTTGGAGAACGGCTCGTCTCCCCAAACGTATTTCTTGCCGTCCAGCCCGCCGCGTGCGGCGAACTCCCACTCGGCTTCCGTGGGCAAGCGCTTGCCGGCCCATTTGGCGTATGCCTCGGCATCGAACCACGAGACGTGAACCACCGGATGGTTGTCCATGCCGTCGATCGAACTGCCTGGCCCTTCGGGGTGACGCCAATCGGCGCCCGGCGTCCATTTCCACCACCCGCGAACCTCACGGAGATCGACGGGATGAGCCGGGGGAGTAAACACGAGGGCCCCCGCGACAAGCTCTTCCTGCTTCGGGTCTGGCGCACCCGGCATCGCGTAACGCCGGATTTCTTCAATGGTCGGTGCCTTTTCTGCGGTCGTGACGTACCCGGTCGCTTCAACGAAGCGACGAAACTGGGCGTTCGTCACGTCCGTCTCGTCCATCCAGATTCCGCTTACGCGCACGCGATGGGCGGGCCGCTCGGCGGGCGAAACACCGTCTTCGTTGCTCCCCATGGTGAACTCACCGCCCGGAATCCAGACCATGCCGGGCGGTGGAGCGGGCGCTTGGTTGAAAAGTCGGGTTGCGGCGTAGGCGGCCGCAAACGCGACAACGGCGAGCCCTAATAACGCGCTGCGCTTCATCGAATCACCCTTGCGGATCGAGCGAGAGCGGGCAAGACATGCGGGCATAGTCGTTCAGGCCCCACCATTCATGCACGACCAGCACGCCCGGTCGCGGCATCGTCCCAGGCGAGGAAGCCCTTGAGCGTGGTGCCGTCGTGCTCGTAGGTAATGGTCTTGGTCTTCACGGCCGCGGAGGCGATTCCGACGGCAAGAAACAAAAACGGAACTGCCAAGAGCAATCGAAACATGATGTAACTCCTTTGTTGAATGACCCCGTAGGGTGGGTCGAGACCGGGTTCTCAGGCCCGGTCGAGGCCCACAATTGCCGCAACGGTGGGCCTCGCCCGGGCCTGAGAGCCCGTTCTCGACCCACCTTACAAAACTACAAAACACTCGACCCACCCCCCTACAAAACCCCTTACTTTCCACCCACAATCCTGGCCCGCGCCGGCGAGCCGGATACCTCTTCCAATTCGACGCGTAACCCGTCCTTCCTCTTCGACCAATCAATCGACAGCGTGATCGTATGCACGCCCGATGCCAGGTCCAACTCGTTTGCTTCCTTGACGTCCGCTGCCGCGCCGTTCAGCCATGCCGTGAGCCCATTTGTCGAGTTCACTCTTAAGCCGATCTTGCCCGGCGTCGTCACTTCCAACTGAAAGCGCACAAAGCTTGTAAACAGGCTTGCGTTTTCCAATCCGCGTTTGAGTTCGAAGCGTGGCAATGCATCCGGTGCCAAAACACCAGCCACGGTGCTGTAAACCGGCGACCACGTGAAAGCCGGATCATTTCCTGCCGGCGCATGTAACCCGACGCGGCTGAGCGGGGTGTAGGCTTCCTTGGTCGGTTCGAGCACCTGCCAGCGGCGAACCAGGCGGGCGTTGCTGACCGCGAACTGCCCGCCCACCTTGCCCAACTCCGACATGAACCGCGTCAGATCGAGCAGTTCCTGGCGCGTGAGCGGATCGACCAGGCCTTCCGGCATGATCGATCCGCCAATAGTTTTGTCGTCGATCTTATCGGTGGGAATGACGACCTCGCGATCCTCACCGTCGCGCAGGACCAGTTCCTTGGGCGTCTCGCGAATCTTGATGCCGGTCACTTGCTGCCCGTTCTTCAAATCGACGCGGATCGAATTGTAATTCTCCTTCACCTGCTTGTTGGGCAGCAGCAGCGAATCGATCAGGTAATCTATTTGAGCGCTGGCCCCGATGCTGATGAGGTCCGGCCCGACCAACCCGCCCGCCCCGGCGATGGCGTGACACTTCTGGCAAGCCATGTCCTTGCGGCGATAGACCGCTTCCCCGCGAACCGCATCGCCGAGCTTGCGCACGTCCTCGACCATCTGCTTCATTTCATCCGCCGTGAGCGTATGCCGCACCGCCGTGAGATTCCCCGCCTTCATCAACGCCTCCGTCAACGCCTGCGTTTCGCGCCCGCTTGCTCTCATCGTACGCAGCATCACTTTGGCGGTGTCTTGCGACAACTTGGCGCCCTCAAGTGACTTTGCGAGGATGGCCGCGCCGTTCTTGCGGCTGACGAATGCGCCGACCATCTCACCCACATCTTCCGCGGTCGGAGTCATCGTCAGGAATTCGGGAACGAACCGCGCGCTCATTTCCAAATCGATCCCTGACAGCGCCACGATGGCCATTCGCCGAATCGTCGCCGACGTGCTCTTCTGCGCCGTGTCGCCGAGAATAATCTTCGCCGCTGGTCCGCCGAGATCGGCAATCCCCGTCATCGCCGCTTGCTTCACCGGCAACGGAGCATCGTAATGGACAAAGTCGGCCACTTTCGACAGTAATCGTTCAACCCTCCAGAGTCCAAACAGCCGGCAAGCCGCGGCGCGGGTCGCGTCGTCCTTGGATTGCAACAGCGTTTCGAGCCGCTGCAAATCACCAGCGGGTTTCACGTTTCGTTGACGCGCCGCTTGCTCCAGCGCCGCCAGCAAGCGCGACCGAGTCGGTTCATCGCTCAGCGCCTCCTCAAAGACCAACGCCAATTCATTTGGCCCGCCTGCCGCTGCCAGCAGCGCCAGCACATCGACTTCTTGTTCCTTCTTCACTTTGCCCGATTTCAGAAGATTCACCAGCGTCGGCATCGTGTCGCGCGAATCGACGGCCTGCAGCGCGAAGATCAGGTGCTTCACATCGCGGAAGGGCATCTCGCCGCGCTTCAAAGCCGGCATCCATACGGGTTCCAATTCGCGAGCCGTAAGCCACAGCGCGTAATTGAGCCACTGATCGACGGGATGTTCGAGCGCTCGCATAACACGCTCGATGGCAGTGACGGAGCCAAACCGTCCCAGCGCCCGGACCGCTTCGAGACGAACGCGTGGGTGCGAATTTGTGCAGGCTTCTTCGAGGATCTTTTCCTTTCGGTCGAGGTCGATTCCGCACTGACCGAACATTCGGACCGCGTAGGCATGGACCTCCGGACGCTTCGAGAGCATCAGACCGATCAGGAGGTCGAATGCCGGATGGTCGTCTGTATTTGCATCCGTTGGCAGTGCGGCGAATGCACCAAACGACTCGTACACCCTGCCCGCTTCCAGAAGTCGATGATCCCAATCGGGATGTAAGACGTCGGTCTGTTTCAGAACCCACTTATAGAGCGCCGGCAGCACCTCCTTCGCCCCTCGCTCCTTCAACACCCGCTTCACCAACCGCCGTGTCCATTCCTCCGGGTCCTTCAAATGTTCCAGCAATTCCTCGACCTTTGCCCCCGCCAGTTTCGGCCGCTCGACCAGCTTGCGGCCCTTGGCGGTGACGCGCCAGATGCGGCCGTGGGTGACGTCGCGGCGCGGGTCGCGGAAATCGACTTCGCCGTGCTGGATGATCGGGTTGTACCAGTCGGCGATGTAGATCGCGCCGTCCGGGCCCATCTTGATGTCGATCGGGCGAAAGGCCGGGTGCGTGCTCTTGATCAGGTCGGGCATTTGCACGGCGGCGAAGCCGGCCCCGTCTTCCTTGAGCGCGAAGCGGCAGACGCGGTTGCCGCGAAAATCGTTGGTGAGCACGTTGCCCTGCCAATCGTCGGGCAAGTGCCGCCCGCTCACAATCTCGCAGCCGCAATATTTCGGATGGCCCGGATTGAGGCCGTGCAGCGTGCGGGCGGCGTGCGGGCCGATGGCGGTGGGGTAATAACCGCCCGGCACGACCCAGTTGATCCCCTCGCCGCCAGCCCCGTCGGTCACGAACGACTGGCCGTAGCGATCGAAATGATGGCCCCAGGAATTGATCCAGCCGCGGGCGAAGATTTCCAGTTGCTGCGTCTCGGGCCGATATTGCCAAATCCCGCCAGCATTTAGCCGTCGGGGACCGTGCGGCGTTTCGATGTGGCTGTGAATGTAAATCGACTGGTTCATGTACAACATGCCGTCGTGGCCCCAGCGCAGCGTGTGCAGAATGTGATGCGTGTCCTCGGTGCCAAACCCGCTGAGCAACACACGCACCTTGTCCGCCTTGCCGTTCTTTTCGCTGACGTGCAAAAGCTCGGTGCTATTGGCGACATAAACCCCGCCGTCGCCCGGCTCGATCCCCGTGGGAATCAGCAGGCCGTCCATGAACACCGTGGTCTTGTCCGCTTTGCCGACGCCCATGGTGTCTTCGAGGATGATGATCTTGTCGTTGGCCTTCGCGCCGGGTTTGATTTGCGGATAAGTCTCGCTGGTGGCGACCCAGAGGCGTCCGGCCGGGTCGAAGTTCATCTGCAGCGGTTTGGCCAGCATGGGATCGGCGGCGAAGAGATTCACTTCGAAGCCGTCGGCGACCTGAAAGGTCTTGCGCTCGATCTCCGGGTCCGGGTCGGGGATTTTGGCATCGCGCTGGGCCGGCGCAGGATACACAAAGACCAACAAGGAAATTACAGTGAATACGTGGGACATCTTGATTGCTCGCAAGTTGATGAACGGTTTCAAGGATTAGCCACGGATGAACACGGATGAAATCACTAATCTGATCCGTGTTTATCCGTGTTCATCCGTGGCTATTCTTTCTCTTTCTTCTTCTCCTCCTTCGCCGGCACCAGCTCGTACACGTGCTCCCTTGGGACGCGCAGCTTGGCGATTTCCTTTTCCTTGGCCTCGATGAGCGGGTCGAACTTCGGAATCTCGCCGGCGTTGTTTCCTTGCTCGTGCTTGCGGAAGCCGAACAGGTACGTCACGTTCTGCGGCCGCCAGCGGTGGAAATAGAGTTCGTTCTTGGCGATGACGGCCTGGCGAAGTTGCTCACCTTGGTCCCATTCGGGCGTATGCGTAACTGCGGCAACTTTGCCCCATTCTTCTGCAGAACCGGTCTCGGCCGAACGCCCATCGATCACCATTGTGTAACGAGCGTCTCCCAAGCCGGTGACTTGAAATAGTCGGCCGGGCGCGCGAATCTTCGAATCGATGACAATCGGGATCAGCAAATGATCCGTTATAATCCTGAAACGCGATGAATCGCCATCTTTGATGGCACGGGCGCCTTTCACTTCACATTGCCGATTCTTTGCATCGATCTTCGCGAAGAATAATGAAGGATTTTGGAGACTTGCGGCCAAGAAGCCGCCCGTTGCGTAGTACCCGTGTGCGGTCAAATGCAGTCCATTCTCGGAGTTCAGCGTTGCAGGTGCTAGTTCACTGAAAGGAATTTGCGGGTCGAATGCGACGGAGAGATCAACGAATAGCGAGTTGCGGGCCGTTGCCTCCGCGTCAATCGCTTTTCCATAAAGTTCGATGTTCGAGTTCGCCTTAGTTGGGTCCGGTATTGGCGGCGGCATTTTCAGCATTCTCATTGGCGACATCAGCACAAACCGAGCCTTCGTCACTGCCAGATCATCCAGCAGTTTCTTCAACTGCTCCTTGAACTTCGGCAATCCCGCCTCGCCCGCGAAGCTTTCATTCGTTCCATACCCAACAACAATCACCGTCGGCTTTTCGGCTTTCACGTGCTCGATCAACTGCTTGTAGCCGTCAGCGGGGGTGCCGAAGCCGGCGCGGGCTTCGCCCCAGACGGTGTCTCCGCTCCAGCCGAGGTTGCGGAACGTGATGTTCTTGTCCGGGTTGCGCGCCGTGAGGGCCGCCTCCCAGTAGCCGTAGCGTTGCTCGCGTTCGATCAGGGTGGAGCCGATGAGCACGACTTTGTCGCCGTCCTTGAATTCGAATTTGTCGGCTGCGAAGGCTGTTGGTGAAACGACCAAGAACAGAAGAGTGGATCGCAGCATGGCGGTGCTCTCCGAAGCCGGAATTAACCGCAGAGAGCGCAGAGGACGCAGAGAAGAGCATTCAGGTTTTTCTCTGCGTTCTCTGCGTTCTCTGCGGTTAGTTCGAACAAATGCACACCGATCATCGTATTCGCCGGGCGGGAGTGCGGCGCAGGCAAAGGGCCGGCCGAATGTTACGGCCAGCCCTTTGTGCGAGTCAGTGAATCACATCAAGGCCGATCGCCGGCCACACCCAGGACAACATCGCGAATATCGGTGCCCGCGCCGATCAGGCCGTTTTTGTTTCGATAGATGTCGTCGCCGTCGGGGCCGACTTGGGTGGACGTGCAGAAGCGTACGTTTCCGCCCATGAACAGCACGTTTTGACCGTAGCGGTGGTCGGGGTTGGGTCCGGTTCGCTCCGGTGATGGGCGGTCGGCGAGAATCGCGAGGGAATCTTCGCCGGCGCCGGCGCCGTGGCCCAGCCCGAGGAGTTGGCCGGTCAGATCGCGATAGCCGAGCGTGTAAGCGTAGCTATTCGGGTAAAGCGGCTGGGCGGCCGGGCAATGATAGATGTCCGACGGCGGCAGGACGCCCGCGTCGTGCAACATGGCGAGGAAGGCGCCGGCGGTCTCGTGCGGCGGATCGCCGACTCGCGGGTACTTGCCATTGTGGTTGTCGGCATAGGCTTCGACCGCACGATACATTTCGCGAAGATGGTTCTGGCAGGCCTGTACGTTATTGCGATAACGAAGATACGGAATGCCGGCCAACAAAAGGCCAAAGGCAATTAGCATGATCGACCCGGCGACGATCCAATCGGCCCGCCGCCCGCGCGTCGGAGCGTTCGCCCGATCCAAGACCTCGATCACGGTCTTCCAGCGATCGGGCGTCATGCGCGCCATCATCTCGTTGATCATAGGATCGCTGCCGGGCGCCTTTCGCTTTTCCTGTTGGCAGATGTATTCGGCCACGCGGCCAATCGTGCGCGCGACCAGGTCCGGCGGCGGAGGCGGCGAGTCCTTGTCGGCCTCGAGCGTTTCCGTGAGCTTGCGCAAGACTTCCAGACGCGCGGCCGCTTCCGGATTCGAACGCAGCCGCTCCTCAATGCGCCCGCGCTCTTCCGGCTCATCCAGATTCAGCACATAACCCAAAAAATCTTCGTTCATGACATCAATCCCCAAGGAGCGAGGGGGAGTTCAGATTTCCGGGATCGACGGCGCCGCGGCCCAATTCTCGTGCATCTTCACCAGCGCCGCATGCAGCCTCGACTTCACCGTGCCGACCGGAATCTCGAGTATTTCGGCGATCTCGCGATATTTCAATCCCTGATAGTAGGCCAGGATCACCACCTGCCGCAAAAAGTCCGGCAGTTGGTCCACCGCGGCCCGCACCAGCACCCGGCGTTCCTCGCCCTGCACGTGATCCAGCGGTCCGGTCGAGCCCTCCTCCAGCAATTCCATCAGGCTCCGAACCTCGCCGTCGCCGGCATCGCGAACCGTCTGATCGAGGCTCGTCGTCGGGTGCCGGCCATTGCGGCGAAGGGCATCAACCGCCTGGTTCGTTGCGATCGTATACAGCCAGGGTCGAACGGGACGGCCGGCCTCGTACTGATCGCACTTCACATACACCTGGAGGAAGGTGTTCTGAAACACATCGTCGGCCAGGTGGTCGTCGCCGAGGTAACGCCGCAGGTAGCCGTACAATTCACGCTGATAGCGGCGAACCAGCACTCCGAACGCATCGCGCTGGCCGCGCCGAAACGCGGCGAGCAGGTCTTCGTCCGACCAGAGGTTCAACGGTTCGGCGGGGAGCACGGCATCTCTAATATGTATTACGATGACGGCAGTTGCCGGGTTCGTGACCCAAGCGGGGATAATCTATCGGCCAAGTAAGGATTCGGCACGAGCGGAAAAGGCCCGCTTGTCCGAACCCGCACGGGGGGCTATGATGTCCGAGGATTATCCGGGCTGTGGCGCAGTTTGGCTAGCGCGCTTGAATGGGGTTCAAGAGGTCGTGGGTTCAAATCCCGCCAGCCCGACTGTTTTTCAGAAGAAGCCCTTCGACGAGAACGTCGAAGGGCTTTTTCATTGTTGGGACAGTTTTTATCCCGCGCTGGTGTCCGAACGGTCGCAGCTTGTTCGTTATATTCACACAAGGCGGGGGACAGGCCTCCGCCCACACCTGCGAAAACCGTTTGGAGAACCGTCTCATGCCGAAGTTTCTGTTCATCTTTCGCCACTCCACCGATCCCCAATGCCGGCCGTCTCCCGAGGAAATGCAAGTCCTGGGGGGCCAATGGTACGCCTGGATGCAAAAGTTCAGCGCGTCGATCCTGCCCGGCGGCGATGGTTTGAAACCGAGCGGCCGATTACTCAAGGCGGGAATCGTGACCGACGGCCCCTACGTCGAAGCCAAGGAATTCGTCGCCAGCTTCAGCCTTATCCGGGCCGACAACTACGATGCAGCGGTGGCAATCGCTCGGGAGTGTCCGGGCGACAACGTGATCGAGATCCGCGAATTGGGTGGCTACGCGTGAATGAACCGCGCGCCCTGGTGGAGCACTTTTTCCGCCACGAGTTCGGCCGGCTCTGCGCCGTGCTGACCCGGTCGCTCGGCGTGCGCCGTCTCGCCCTTGTCGAGGACGTCGTTCAAGCCGCGCTCGTGCAGGCCCTGGAAACCTGGTCCCGCCGTGGCGTGCCCGAAGACCCGGCCGGCTGGCTCTACCGCACGGCCCGCAACCTGGCGATCGACGCGCTGCGGCGGGAGCGAACCCACGCCCAGGCCTTGCCGCGCCTGGCCGAAGAGGCCGAGCGGGAATCGCCGCCGCTCGAAGCGCAATTCGCCGACGAGATCGGTGACGAACCGCTTCGCCTGCTCTTCGTCTGCTGCCACGAAGCCGTGCCGGCCGAATCCCGCGTCGCCATCGCTCTGCGGACGCTCTGCGGTTTCAGCACCGCCGAGATCGCCCGCGCGTTGCTCACCACCGACGCCAACGTCCAGAAGCGGATCGAGCGGGCGCGGGATCGGCTGCGCGAGCTGGACGTGGATTTTGACACGCCGGCTGCGGCCCAGCTTGGCGCCCGGCTGGACGCGGTCCTCGCGGTCGTCTATCTCCTTTTCAGCCAGGGCTGCCACGTCACCCATGGCGACATGCCGATCCGCCGCGACCTGTGCGATGAAGCCCGCCGGCTGGCGCGGATGCTCGCCGCCCGACCCTTCGCTTGCGCTTCAGGCTTGTCAACACACAAGCCTGAAGCGCAAGCGAAGGTCCTGAAACAAGTCCCGGCGGTGCATGCTTTGCTCGCGCTGATGTGCTTCCACGGGGCCCGCTTCGACGCGCGCGTCGCTCTCGACGGCGCCATCGTTCTGCTCGAGGAACAGGATCGCTCCGCCTGGAATTGGAGCGACGTGCGTGAAGGCATGGAGTGGCTCGCCCGGTCAGCCGCCGGCGACGAGTTGACGCGCTACCACGTCGAAGCCGGCATCGCCTGGGAGCACTGCCGCGCGCCGACCTTCGCCGACACCGATTGGCGACGGATCGCCGAATTGTACGACACGCTCGATCGCATCGCGCCGTCGCCGCTGCACGCCCTCAACCGCGCGGTCGCCGAAGCTCACCTGCACGGCCCGCAAGCCGGCCTCGAGCGCTTGGCCGCCGTTCTTCCGGAAAACGTTCCCGCCCGGTATCCCGGTTGGCACGCGGTGATCGGCGAACTCCATTTCCGCCTCGGCCAACACTCTGCCGCCGAGCGCGCCTGGCGGGAAGCCCTGTGCTTGACCACTGCCCGCGCCGATCAAGAATTCCTGCGTCGCCGCCTCGCCGTCTGCCGGCCCGATGTTTGAGATAAAAGAGTTGAAACGAAGCGTTTCTTGACATGTGCCGTTATATCGTCCGTCGATCTGCGCCTTGGCAAGTAAGAGCATGATCGGTTGACCCAATTGCTGGAGAACACATGTCCACTTCCAAATTCCGGTTCCTGAAGCGCTTCCTGGCTGCGGTTACGTCTCTTGCCGTGGTCACCACGATTGTCTTGGTCGTCGCCGGCATCGTCATGAGTGTCTTGAATGGTCTTGCCGTGATCTTCGTACTCTTTTGTGTCGTCGGCGCGAAATGAACCCGCCCGCGCCGATCGAGAATTCTTGCGTCGCCGCCTCGCCGTCTGCCTGCCCGATGGAGGCGAACCCGCCGCGGAGTAACGTCGGCTCAAGGAAAAAGTGTCGATGCTTTTTTCCGCGCCGGTGTCCGAAAGGTGGCAGCCTGTTCGTTGTACTCACACAAGGTGGGGGACAGGCCTCCGCCGCGTAAGCGAAACCGTGTGGAGTACCGTCATCATGAACCAAGCCACGCAACGATCGATTCTTCGCTGGATTCACCTCGTTTTCAGCATTCCGATCATCGGGTATGCTTATAGTTCGTTTGAAGAACTTCCAAATTACGCCCCCGTTGTTCGATTTGTCGCCGTTCCCGCTATTGTCCTTACGGGATTGTGGATGTGGAAAGGCCATGTCGTTCGACGACTGATTTCGAAACGACCGGCGGCGGCCTAGGAGTGAACACAATGGCTGGCAAGACGTCCAGGAAGTCGGCGAAAGTCGCCAAGAAGGCCGCGGCCAAGCCAGGTGCGGCCAAGCCGGTGAAACTCCTGTCAGGCGGAAACCCGCAGATCGCGAAGGCCTACGGCGACGCCCCCGTGCAGGCCTACATCGCGGCCATGCCGGGCTGGAAACGCGACGTCGGGCGCCGCCTCGACGCGCTCATCGTGCGCACCGTCCCCGGCGTGTACAAGGCCGTGAAGTGGAACACGCCCTTCTATGGCATCGAGGGCCAGGGCTGGTTCCTCGGCATCCATTGCTTCACGAAGTACATCAAGGTGGCTTTCTTCCGTGGCAAGTCGCTGCGCCCGCTCCCCCCCGGCGAGTCCAAGCAAAAGGAAGTGCGCTACCTCGACATCCACGAGGACGACCAGCTCGACGAAGCTCAACTCGCCGCTTGGGTGAAGCAAGCCAGCCAATTGCCCGGCGAACGCATGTGAGCGGGCGGCGCCGTTTGGCGGCTACATGATGGCTGATTGGTGTATGATGCCCTTCATGAGCACCGACATCAAAATCACAGCGATCGAAGAAGACTTCGAGTCAGTCGCTCGGCATGCTTTCAATCGCGAGCCGCTCGATCCGGAGGTCGCTCGTCGCGTTCAAGAACGGGCCGCGCACGTCACAGAAAGGGTGCGGCTTACCCACGGCGTCATCGACGATGCGACATTCGAGAGCCTCCTGGAAGACGAATGAATGAAGTATGTCCTGGATGCTTCCGTGGCTCTGTCGTGGCTGATGCCGCGTCCCTCTTTACTTTCTCCTCCGCAGGCCAGGGAAACGGATTTGTGGGAACGGGGGGTGACAGTTGAGTGCGGGAATGATTCTGCCGGTGGCAAAATCGCTGTACCTTTGCGACGGGCACCTCGGTTTTACCTCCAGAAAGACGGACCTGATGGGGATCTTTGATTCCATTCACCCGCAGGGCGGTTATCCGCACATCCACCCATCCTTTGTAGTCTTCGCCCGCCTGGCGCAAGGTCTCGGAACCATCCCTTTTCGGGTGGACATCCGTCTCGCCGCCAGCGGCCAGTTTGTCGCAGGCACTCTTGTCCAACAGCTGGTTTTTCCCGATCGCGATACGATCGTCAACATGGTAGTGACCATGATGGGGGTTTCGTTTCCCCAGCCAGGAATTTTCCTGGTAGAATTAGTGCTGGACAACCGGTGGGTGGCAGACACCACCGTGGAACTGAAATGAGGAGATGTCCGCATGAGCGCGATGCAGCAACCGACCGCGAATCATCAGAGCGAGACGTTCGGCTCGGGCCAAGCGCAGTTTTTCGAATGCGAGGCTCTTTCCGCGGACCACCCGGAGATTCAGGCCCGCGAGCGCGCCCGACAACAGCGCGTGCAACATTCCAATCCAACACAGAAGCAAGCCGGGCCCGCACCGGACGGGGAAGCGGAAAAGCGGACATAGCTCGATTGACATACCCATTGGGCGGGCGGCTCCATCAGTAGCGGGCTGGTTCGTCGGTATCCATTGCTTCACGAAGTACATCAAGGTGGCTTTCTTCCGCGGTAAGTCGCTGCGTCCTCTCCCTCCCGGCGAGTCCAAGCAAAAGGAAGTGCGCTACCTCGACATCCACGAGGAAGACCCGCTCGACGAAGCTCAGCTCGCCGCTTGGGTGAAGCAAGCCAGCCAATTGCC
>JBGQCZ010000004.1:0-24386 GCA_041495645.1 Gemmataceae bacterium
CAATTCCTGGGCCAAATTCAAAAGCCGAAGGTCGAACAGGTGACGGGCCTATCGCCGGCCATCGCCATCGAGCAAAAAACCACCAGCCGCTCGCCGCGCTCCACGGTCGGCACCGTCACCGAGATTTACGATTACCTGCGCATTCTTTATGCCCGCCTCGGCCAAACGTATTGCCCTGCTTGCGGAATTCCCGTCGGCACGCAAACAGCGGATGAGATAATCGAAAAGGTGCTCGGCTTGCCGGACGGCACCAAGCTGTATTTACTTGCGCCGATCGAGCGTCTGGGCCAGGAACGTTACGAGGCGATTTGGGATGACGTGCGCCGTACCGGTTATATGCGCATTCGCGTGGATGGCCGCTCCTATTCACTCGACGAACCGCCGACCATCGACCATCGCCGCAAACATGCCGTGGAAGTGGTCGTCGATCGCATTTCGGTAAAGTCGAACCTTCGCACGCGCATTGCCGACGCCGTGGAAGCCGCGCTCGACGTGGGCCGCGGAGTCATGCACGTCGCTTATGTCGAATCGGACAAGGAAGAAGCCAAATGGGGAGTTGAGCGGTTTAGCCAGCATTTGGCGTGCGAGAAATGCGGGCGCAGCTTCGAGCCGTTGAATCCACATCACTTCTCGTTCAACAGCCCGCTCGGCTGGTGTCCGACCTGCGAAGGACTGGGCGTGCAGCAAGGCGCCAATGTATCGCTATTGATTCGCGATCCGAAACTATCGCTGCGTGAAGGCGCCATCGCCGCTTGGCCGGACCTCGAACCGAACGCCATGTTCACGCGTTTCGCCGAAGCGTTGGCGAAACATCTAGGTCTCTCGCTCGACAGCTCGTTCGAGCGTTTGGACGGCGTCCAGAAGCGCGGCCTTTTGCACGGCGCTGGGGATTCCTGGATCGAGATTCCCGGTAAGGCCGAACCCAAAACTCCGAAGTTCCAATACAAGGGCTTGTTCCCGGCGATCGACGAAGCATCGCGCGTCAGTGCAGCCTATCGCCAGAAACTAGAACATCTCGTGAGCGAGATCGCTTGCACCGCGTGCGGCGGCTCGCGCTTACGTGACGATGCCGCCGCGGTTCGCTTTGACGGTCTCACGCTCGGCCAACTGTGCGAACTTCCGCTGGAAACGGCGCTACGGCGGTTTCGCGAATTGAAACTCAGCGAACCGCAACGAAAAATGGCGGGCGAGGTCTTGAGGGAAATCGGCGATCGGCTGCAATTCCTGGTCGATGTCGGACTCGATTACTTGAGCCTGGCGCGACCCAGTCCGACACTCTCAGGCGGCGAGGCGCAGCGAATTCGTCTGGCCAGCCAGATCGGTTCGGGGCTCACCGGCGTGCTGTATGTGCTGGATGAACCAACCATCGGGTTGCATCCGCGCGACAACCGGCGCTTGCTGAAGGCGCTGCGAAACCTGCGCGACCTCGGCAATACGCTGTTACTAGTCGAACACGACCGCGAAGTAATTTCGGCCGCCGATTACTTGCTCGATTTCGGTCCCGGCGCCGGCGATCGCGGCGGCGAAATCACGGCTTCCGGTCCGCCGAAACAGGTACTCAAGAGCAAGGACTCGCTTACCGGCCAGTATTTGTCTGGCAGAAAGTCCATCCCCGTGCCCTCGAATCGCCGAATCACCGATTCGCGGCTGGTGGGCAACGGCAAATGGCCGAGCCTGGTCGTCAAAGGCGCGCGGCACAACAACCTCAAGAATATCGACGTGGCCTTTCCGCTCGGCGCTTTCATTGCCGTCACCGGTGTGAGCGGATCGGGCAAGAGTTCGCTCATTCACGACATTCTGTCCAACACGCTGGCCCGGCGCTTGCATCGCGCTCGCACGATGGGCGCTGCGCACGACGACATTCTCGGCTTGAATCAGATCGACAAGATCATCAACGTGGACCAGGAGCCGATCGGCAATTCGCCGAGCTCCAACCCGGCGACCTACACCGGCGTGTTCGATCTCATTCGCCAATTGTTCGCCCAACTGCCGGAGTCCAAGGTTCGCGGTTATCAGCCGAGCCGGTTCAGCTTCAACAAGAAGGGCGGGCGTTGCGAAGCGTGCGAGGGCAACGGACAGAAGAAAATCGAGATGCACTTTCTGCCCGACGTTTGGGTTGAATGTGATGTTTGCCACGGCACGCGCTACAACCCGGAGACTTTGGCCGTCCGCTACAAGGAGAAGTCCATCGCGGACGTTCTTTCGAGCCGCGTCAGCGAAGCGCTGGAGTTGTTCGCCAATATCCCGAAGATTCGCGTCGTTTTGCAGACCCTGGCCGACGTTGGCCTCGAGTATTTGCAGTTGGGGCAATCCGCGCCGACGCTTTCGGGCGGCGAGGCTCAGCGCGTGAAATTGGCCGCCGAATTGGCGCGGCCAAGCACCGGCAAGACGCTCTACCTGCTCGACGAACCGACGACCGGCTTGCATTTCGACGACATTCGCAAACTCCTCGACGTGCTGAATCGGCTCGTCGATCTGGGGAACACAGTCATCGTCGTCGAGCACAATCTGGATGTGATCAAGACGGCGGACTGGATCATTGATCTGGGCCCCGAAGCGGGTGAGCGCGGCGGCGAGGTCGTTGCGGCGGGCACACCGGAAGAAGTTGCGGCAAAAAGCGCTGCGGGCTCACATACCGGGATGTTTGTATCCGAAGTCCTCGCCGCCGGGCCATACGCGCAGCGGCCGCGCTTCGATCCCAAATCGCAAACCGTGGTCCGCAAAGGCGACGTGGAACTGGAATCCGTCGGCAGCGATGCGAAGTTGCCTTGGGAAGAGGACCCCATCGGCTGGCACACGCGCGATCGCTTCACCACTGGCGGGCGCGCGTGCCGTTGGGAAGGCGACATTTTGCCTTGGCTGATCGAGCAAATTCAAAAGGCGGGCGAATTCTCCGACGCGAACTGGAATCATCGATCGGTCATCGAGGTCGCGGCAAAGAACAAATCGCAGGGTTGGTTCCTTCACGCCATGACGGGGCAGGAATGGCTGCTGCGATTAGTCTTCCGCGTCGGCCGGAACGCTTTCAAACAGGGCGAACTCGAACGGAAAATGGGACTGAAGCCGTTCAACGAAGCCGATGGCGCTGCGTCGTGTAACCGTGAGGATCGCGTGCAAGTATCGAATCGCCGCAACGCGTGGCAGGAAGTTGCCCTGTTGGTAAACGTGCGCGAAGAAATCGACACGCCCGCCTTTCGAAGTTTCCTGAAAGATGCAGTCGCGGCCTTCCAGGGCAATCTCAAGAAGATGCTAGTGCGGCCCGAGGATGTGATGCCGTGGAAAGTGAACGGCGAACGCTGGCACCTGAGCGACAAGGGTTTTCCGATCGGACGCAAGGTGCGCTGGGACCGGGCGATCCTGCCGCGTTTGCTCAAGCTGGTCCGCGCAGTCGAGCCGGACTTGGAAATCAGTTGGGACACGCGCGATTCGATTTCGCTCTACGTGCCGGGCGTCGGCAAGTCGTGGTCGCGCTGGCGAACCAAGGACGAATCCGGTCTGGATTGCCGATTTAGCGGTAAGCCGGGGTACTTGAACCTAAGCCGGGTCGAACATCTGGGCGCGAGCCAGAGCTTTAGCGACGATCGGTCCGACGGCAACCAGGTCCTTCAGTTAGTGTTCCTGAATGACAGTCACCTGCATGCCGAAAAACTCAAGAGCGTACTGGCGGACCAATTGGCCGGTTTTCGCGAGATGAACGCGAAGTAGCTCTGCAAAAAACAAGCGAGCCGGAAACCTGGGTCTCCGGCTCGCCAAAAAAGCAATGAATCCCTCGGTCACTTATCCGACTTGGAATCCTTCGGCGGCTTGGTGCCGGCGCCCGGCACCGAGTTCAAAATCATTTCTTTCAGAACTGCCTTCTGCGCGTCGGTCAGAACTCCGTCGAGCGCTTCCCGCTCCTTCTTCTTGAGCGCGTTAATCTGCTTTTGCAGGTCGTCGATCTGGGTCTTGTACTCTCCTGTTATGGAGTACACCTTCGACTTCTGTTCGTCGGTAAGTCCCAATTTGCCCCAGTGCGTGGGAAGTGCACGGCCCTTCGGCGTCTCCTTGGGTGTGTCTTTCTTATCCTGGGCCGAAGCGGCCAACAGCGGGAGGAACAAAAACGCCGCGGCCAGTGCAAACACTCGAACGATGCGCATCGGAAAACTCCTGACAAATGGGGGTGGAACAATTCACTTCCCGAACTGGGCGGGGGGGCGTCCAATTTTCCGGCCATTTCATCCAAGAGGATTCGGGGTGCGATAGAGTTTGTAACCGGGCCGAAACGGCATGTCAAACAAAATCCGACATCAATTATTTGCTACTCACTGTTTTTGGGTGCCTGAACGGATTGGCCATCCGTGAGATTTGCCGTTTGGCCCGCCAGCACCTGCTCGTCGCCGGTCCAATTTTCCCAGGCCGCCGGCGAGCCTGCTTTTTGTTTTTTGAATACTTCCGTGAATGTCCCGTCCGATCGTCCGACTTGGATCGGCGTTCTGACCGCCTTGCCCTGTTTGAATTGGAAGCAGACCGTCACATCGGCCTGCTTGATGACGGCGGAGGCGGGCAGGACCCACGCTTCTGGCATGTCGGCGGTGATCCGCGCTGAGACGAAATTTCCGACGCGCAGACGGCCGTCAGGATTTTGCAGGTCGATTTCAGTTCGCAGAGTCCGCGACGAAGCGTCCAGACTTTCGGACGTGCGCGAAATCTTGCCGGCAAACTCGACGCCCGGCAACGCCTGCACTCCGATTTTGACTTCGGCGCCTTTGCGTACGAGGGCCGCGTCGGCTTCGGGCACCTTCAATACCACGCGCACGACGTTCGAGCGCACGACGACAAAGAGCGGATCGTCGTTGCCGGCGGCGGGGCGGACCAAGTGTCCGGTGTCGATTTTTCGTAATGTGACAGCGCCGTCAAAAGGCGCGCGAATGAAGCGGTAACCGAGCAACGATTGCCAGCGTGCGGCTTCGCTCTCGGCGACGAGCTTTTTGGCATCGGCCACTCTTACACCTGCCCGTGCGCTCTCGACATCAGCCTTTGACTTCAACAGGAGCTTTTCGGCCACGGTGACGCGCGCCAAGGCTTCGTCGCGGGAAGACTCGGCTGATTGAAATTGCAGCTTCGTCTCGTCGCCCGTCTGCTCATTGATCACTTTGTCGCGCACCATTTTCACCACGCGGGTGTTTTCGGACTCCCAGCGCTCGTAAGTCCCTTGAGCGCGCTTCAAACCTGCCTTCGCCTCGACGATCATGGCCGTGGCCGCGCCGTAGTTCGCGTCGGCCACTTCGCGCATGCGCTCGGCTTGGTCCTTCTCGGCGACGGCTTTTGCCACCAACGCATTCTTCTCGCGCGCTTCGTCTTCCAATTCCGGGATGGACAACTCGGCCAGCAGCGTGCCGGGCTCGATTTCCTTGCTGGCGGAATCGAATTTCGGCCCGACAACCCGATCGCCGATGTCCACGTGAACTTTTTTCACGTAGCCGGCAACTTTGGCGACCAGCGGCGTGGATTCGTATGCCTGCACGGTGCCGGGTTGCTCGATGATTTTCGGTAATGCTTTCCGTTGCGGCTTGGCAACAGTTAGAGCGGGCGATGGCGCGACGGGTGGGGCAACTGCGGCGGGTTTTTGACATCCCGCACTCAAGATTAGCGCGGCGAGCACCAAGCCCCGAGTAGCCGCAGGCTTTAGCCTGCGCTGAGGCTCAAGGCGCAGGCTAAAGCCTGCGGCTACACACTGACGGCTGCACTCGAGTGATATGCGCTTTCGTTTGTTCATGATGCAGTCTCCCGATGCGCATCGGTTTGAGCGGTGAAATAAGGGCTTTCCGAATCGTATGGGTCGAGCGACAACGACTTTCGGCCGCCCCAGCCCATGAACAGAGCGAATGCGGCCGGAAGGATGAACAAAGTCGCGGCCGTGGACGCCAACAGCCCGCCAATGACCGCTCGGCCGAGCGGGGCCGTCTGGTCGCCGCTTTCGCCAATCCCGAGCGCCATGGGAATCATACCCGCAATCATCGCCGCGCTGGTCATCAAAATCGGACGGGCGCGCGAACGCGCGCCTTCGACCGCCGCGGACACGGCGGACAGGCCTTCGCGCCGCGAACGTTCGGCAAACGTCACCAACAAGATCGCGTTGGCCACGGCCACGCCGACTGCCATGATCGCGCCCATGTACGATTGAAGATTCAACGTCGTTCCCGTGACGAGCAGCATGCAGGTCACGCCGCACAAGACGGCGGGTACGGCGGTGAGTGCAACAAGCGCCAGTCGCGGCGATTGAAAATACGCCATCAACAGCAGAAAGATCACGACCACCGCCGCGAACAATCCGTTGCGCAGCGACTTGAACAACTCTCCCATCGGAGTGACCTGCCCACGGACGTCAACGAGCACACCGGTCGGGGGCGCGCCGGCAGATTCGATCGCGCGGCTGACTTCCTGGGCTATCGCTCCGAGATCGTTGCCCTCGATGTTGGCCGTCAATCCGATCAGCCGCCGCATGTTGTAGCGGTCGATCTGCCCCGGCATGGTCCCTTCGCGCACCTCGGCAAAGTCGCGCACCAAATAAGGATTCTCTTCACTGGATTGAATGGGAGTGGTTTCGATATCGGTGCGCGAGCGCATGAGCCGTTGCGGCACTTCGACTTGCACCTGATAGCCGATTCCGCTGACGGGATCGCGCCAGAAGTTGGGCACGGTGAAGCGGCTCGACGATGTGGCCGGCGCCAGCGCGGCCCCCACTGCTCCGGCCTGCAAGCCCGAAAGTGCCGCCTTCTGACGATTCACATTGACTTCCAGCGTTGGGTAATTCTGAGCTTGAACGTATTGCAGGTCCTTCAAATTCGGGATCTTTTGCAATTCGACGCGGAGTTTTTCGGCGTAAGCACGATTGTCGTTCATGTTCGTGCCGGTGACCTGCACTTCCACAGGCGTGGGCGAACCAAAACTCATGACCTCGTTGATGATGTCGGCCGGTTCGAATGATAGTTTCAGTTGCCGCGCTTGCCGCGCGCGAGCTTCCGGCACGCCTTCGTCGAGCCATTTCTTTTCCAGCCACTCGGGCAATTGCTTGGCCATGTTCTCGCGCAACCGGCGCTTGGCTTCGCTGATGCGGACCACGCCGGGTTTCAACGCCACGCGCACGAGTGCTTCTTCCGGCCCGCCGGTCCAAAGGTAGACGCTGTTGATCGGATAGCTGGGCGGGACCACGCCGACGTAGCCAAGCGAAATCGCCACGCTGTCCTTGCCGAATTCGCTCTCGATCATTTCGAGCGATTTCTTGACGATCTCCTCGGTTTGCTCAATGCGCGTGCCAGCGGGCGCTTTGAGTCGAAACTGAAACTGGCCGGAATCGACTTGCGGGAAGATCTCGCTCCCGAGGGGCCAGTAACTCAAAACCAACACGACTCCGGCAATCGCCATGTAAAGCGCAAGCACCAGCCAGCGCATTCGGGCGGACAACTCCGCGAAGGGCCGAATGGCCCGTGCAAGCGACGGTTCTCGGCCGCTGTGGCCATGCGCCTTCCGCAGCAGCCACACGCTCGCCACCGGCACGAAGGTGCTGGAGAGCAAATACGAGCCGATGATCGCAAAGCCGACGGCCAGCGAAAGCGGAATGAAGAGCGCTCGCGCGGACCCTTGCATCAAAAACGACGGCAAGAACACCGCCAACACACAAAGCATCGCCAGCAATCGCGGCACCGCCGTTTCCGCATTGCCGCGGCGCACGGCCAACGCGATCGAATCGGTCTTATCGAATTGCGTGTGAATGTTCTCGACTTCGACCGTGGCCTCATCGACGAGAATGCCGACCGCCAGGGCCAAACCGCCTAGCGTCATGAGATTGATTGTCTGGCCGGTCAGCCACAGCGTCGTCAATGACGCGATGAGCGCTAGCGGAATATTGAGCACGACGACGATTACCGAACGCCAATCGCGCAGAAAGACCAATACCATTAATCCGGTCAGAATCGCGCCCAGGGCCGCCTCGAAACCGACACTCCAGACCGCGTTGGTGACGTATGGCGATTGGTCGAATTCAAAGCTCACTTTGATGTCGTCGGGAAGAGCGGCCTGCATCTTCGGCAGGTTTTCCTTGATACTCGCGACCACGTCGAGTGTCGAGGCATCGGCGCGCTTCGTCGCCAAGATGTAAACGGCGCGCTTGCCGTTTACCAAAGCGTAGCCAGTTGGGATATCGCTGGCATCCTCGATGAGCGGCTCTTCCGTGGCGGGATGACGGACGACCACGTCGCGCACGAACACGCCCGGTTTTACGGGGATGTCGCCAAAATCCTTCGGACGCAGGGCCATCGTGTTGACCGGCACCAGCGGCATCCGCTCCTTCTCGCGAATGCTTCCCGATGGTGTGATCGAATTGCCGGCAACCACGGCGCGCACCAAATCGTCGGCGGAAATGTTGCAGGCGTCCAGTCGCTTGGGATCGGCGCGAATGACGATGGTGCGCTGGTTGCCGCCGAACGGCGGCGGAGCGGACACTCCCGGCAAGGCCGCGAACATCGGCCGGACTTTGAACAGCGCCTGGTCCTGAATCTGACCGATTGTCTTGGTTTCACTGGACAGCACCAGATAGCCGACCGGAACGCTGCCGGTGTCGAAGCGCATGATGAACGGCGGAACGGTTCCGTACGGCATGAAGGCCCGCGAGCGGTTGACGTACCCCACCGTCTCGGCCATGGCCTGAGCCATGTCCGTGCCCGGATGAAAATGCAATTTCATCAGCGACACGCCCTGCACGTTGCGGCTTTCAACGTGATGAATGCCGCCGATATAGAGGAAGTGGTACTCGTAGTAGTTGGCGATCAGCCCTTCCATCTGCTGCGGGTCCATGCCGCCATACGGCTGGCACACGTAAATGACGGGCAGGTTGAGCGATGGGAAAATATCGACCTTCATGCGGTAACCGGCGAGTCCGCCAGCGCCGATGAGCGCAACCAGACCCACGAGAACCGTAATTGGGCGGCGAAGAGCAAACGCAATGGGGTTCATGATTTCGCAGCCTTTTTGACAGGGCTTTGACGGGTGACTTCGCGACGACCCTTTCTATGTATGGTCCGCCCCTGCGAACCGTGCTTGTGGCGAATCGTCTCAAATGGCTCGTCGTGGCCATCCAAGACCTCGGCGACAAGTTCCTGGAGTTGCTGACGAGCCGCCGTTAGAACGCGGCGTCCGGCTGCGGTGGCTTCGTAGTATCTGCGCCAGCGTCCGGCGACCAGTTGCGGCCGGCAGCGCAAATAGCCTTGCCGCTCCAGCGAGTGCAGCGTCGGGTAAAGCGTGCCGTGACTGATCCGGTAGCCGTGGCGGATTAACTCTTCGGTGATCTCGGATCCGTAGACCGCGTGCTTCGCCGAATGGTGAAGAACGTGAAGCCGGATGAAGCCGTTAAAAAAATGCCGCGTGATTTTGTCGTCGGTCATGATTTAGGATTCCGACATCGGTTTTCGATATCGTAACCCGAGATTGGTCCGATGGCAAGAAATGGTAGGCGTGATATTCTCGTTGGGTTCACCGATTTGGCGGCATGAACGGAGTCGGCTCGGCGGGCGCGGCTGTGGGTGGATCGCAGGCAGTCTCAGTCTGGGCCGGACAGCCGAGTGCCCGGCAGAGCCGGAACTGGGCGCGATTGGAATCGGCAACGGCGCCGTAGTAATCGCGGTATGCTAGATCAAGCGCCTGGACCGCGGCGACCACTTCCTGCGGGCGGAAGACCAAGACGAGTTCCCCGCCGATGCGTCGCGTTTGGCTCAGCCCTTCCAGATTCTTCGCCACCGATTCCCGAGCATCTTTCAAACCGTCTTCGGCCAATTGTACCCGGCGCGAGGCTCGTTGGGCTTGAGCGTGGGCCTGCGCCACTTCGGCGGCAATGCGATCCTGCACGCGAAACAGTTCCAGCAGTGCCAGCCGGTTTTCCGATTGCCGCTCGCGTGTCGCCGCCCGATTGCCCAAGCCGAGGTTCTGAAGTTCCCATACCAGTTGGACATCAAAGCTGTAGCGGCCGCCGTAGTCACTCAAATTCCCGTTCGTGCCGGCCGCGAACGAGCCGCCCGAAAACGTGCCCGCCGGGTTGGTCGCGTTGCCGCGCAGGAGCACGCTCGGCGACAATGGCCGCAATCGTTCTTGCCGCAAGCGGACCAACGTTGCTTGGACCAATGCCTGTTGCGCGGCCAGCTCGGGTCGATTCGTGAGTCCGATTGGAATTAGACTATCCACGGACAGCGATGGATCAAAGTACTCGACCCGCAAATGCGGCGGTTCGACCGGTTCGATGACCGCGTTCGGGTCGAGCCGCAGCAGCCGAACGAGTTCAGCGCTGCCGGTTTGCCAGCGTTCCTGGGCCAGTTCGAGCCCCTGCCGTCGCCGAGCCAGTTCCGCCCGTGACCGATTGACCTCAACCGGTTGAGCCAGTCCCTGAGCCAGCTTCTCGGCGCGATTGACCAAGTCCGCGGCCAAGCGAACGGATTCGACCGCGCCCGCGAGTTCTCCGCGCGCTTGCTGCACATTGAAATAGGATTCCGCCACGGCAAGGATTGTGTCGTTGGCCGCCACGCGCTCGCCAGCAGAGCGCGAGCGCACGACCTGCCGCGCCGCGAGCGGAGCAAACAACGCATCGGAGGTCGAAAAGACCGCGGTCGGCCCGTAACCGAGCAGGACCGAACTCTTATCTGTGGTGATTGCATTGCCGACGACATCCTGGATGCGGCCATCGTGACGGGCGTAATCGAAGCCCCAGATGATATTGGGAAGCCAGGCCACACGGGCCCGCTGAAGCTGCGCCCTCGCGAGTTTGGAGCGCTCCGCGGCGACCGCCACGTCGATGGCATTGGCCTGCGCGAGTTTGAGGGCGGTCGGCAAGTCGATCGGCAGCCGCTGTGTGTCTTCAAGGAAGGGCGCTTCGACTGTTGCCTTGGGTTTTTCTTGAGCAATAGCGACAGCGAGGGCGCCGACTGCCAAACACAGTGCGAGAACACATTTGGGAAACTGCGCAAGCTGCACGATTCGCCCTCGAACCGGCTATTTCCACCCACTCTTCCAGCCTGCCCGGTTTCCGGCAGGGGCTATTCGGAATATCGAGTTTATCGACATTTTCGATTGCGTAAGACACCTGCATTCCATTTCCTGAGGCTCCAAACGGCCCTCACCAAATGAAAAACAATGGTTTCCAGCTTGGGAAACCGTAAGGCCGCAAGGGCGCAAGCCCGGGCGCGCCCAAATCGTGGGCCTTAGGAATGTTGATCAACATTGTAAACATTTGTGCCGCATACGGCCGAATCAGTCGGCGCGCAAACGGCAAGAATTTACCCCTGATTTGCCCGATTTCGAGCAACAATGGCGATTGTTTGACCAAGACGAAGCCAATCCGCGCGCGATCGGTTGCAACCGCGGTTTTTTGCCGCCGACTACAATAACGAAGAGCACTCCGAGAGTTTCACCACGTGTCCGAACCAAATCCGATTCCCCCGCGCTGGGAACTGGCCGCCGAGAACATCGCGGTTAAAATGCGCTGGATCGGCGTGCTGGTTGGATATCTGTCGGTGAATCTCGGTCCCGTCGTGGAGCATCGGGAGATTTTGAACGCCATTCTGGCCCTCGGCGCCGCTTACACGCTCGTCGATACCGGTTTCAGCCTGCGCGGCCGGGTCTTCCTCGGACATTATCCGTTGACGATCTCGGCTATGGAGGCGCTCTTCATCGGCTTGCTTTGCTACTTCCACACCGGGCTCGAAAGTCCGTTTCGCTACTATTTCCTCCTGTCGCTCATCTGCTGCGCGATGCGCCATTCGGCGCGCGTGACGCTGTTGACCTGCGGATTGCATTGGCTCAGTTGTCTGTCCCTGTATTTGTCGCTCGACCATCGCGATGAATTGACCTTGCTGTTGTCGATCTTCGTGCTGGGTTGGGTGACGTGGGCGGCCAGCGCCATGTCGCTGTTGCTCAAACGGTTCGGCGAACATCTCGGCGAACTGAACGATGCGCTGCGCGAAAACCAGACTCAACTCGAGGCCCGCATCGAGGAGCGGACGCGCGATCTGCACGAAGCTCAAGCGCACGTGTTGCACCAGGAGAAGATGGCGGCTTTTGGCCTGTTGGCGGCGGGAATCGCGCACGAGGTCGGCAATCCGCTTACCTCGATCAGCACGATCGTGCAAATGATGGAGAAGCGCGGCCTCGACGATTACACGCGCGAGCGCATGACGCTGGTCGGCGGGCAATTGCAGCGCATTCAGGGCACGCTGCGCGAATTGATCGAGTTCAGCCGGCCGGCCAGTTCGGAGCGCATTCGCTGCGGTTTGGCGGAAATCGTCGATGAAGCCTTGAACATCGCCAAGTATTACAAGGGCATGAAGAGCCGGACGATCGTCGCGGAAATTCCGAACGACCTGCCGGCGCTGTTCGTCGTTCGCGATCAACTGGTGCAAGTTTTTCTGAACCTGATTCTCAACGCCATTGACGCCACCGCGAAGAACGGCCGCATCGAAATTCGGGCAATGCGCGACGGCGATCGGCTGATGGCGACCGTGCGCGACGACGGCGCGGGTATTCCGCTTGGGCAGGCCGCCAAGCTGTTTCAGCCTTATTTCACGACGAAAAAACACGGCACGGGTTTGGGGTTGTTCGTGACGCGGCGGCTGGTCGAGGAGCACGGTGGGGAGGTATCGTTCGCGTCGGGCGCGGGCGAGGGGACGGAATTTCGCGTGAGGTTGCCAATCAACCCGGTTTAGCGGCAAGGGGCCGGCCATGTCGACACGTACTGCTCCGCGGGCGCGCATTTTGGTCGTCGATGACGAGCCGTTGATCCGCGACACGCTCGCGGAGTTCCTTACGCAGGAAGGATTCGGCGTGACGGCCTGCGCCAGCGGCGAGGACGCTATCGCGCGCGCCGCCGAATCGCGCTTCGACATCGCCCTGTGCGACGTGCAATTGCCCGGTATCGACGGCATCGAACTGCTGACGCGCTTGCTGCAACTGAACCCGGAGACATTCGTCGTTCTAATTACGGCTTATGCGACGGTGGAAAACGCCGTGGAGGCCTTCCAGCGCGGCGCGCACGATTACTTGATGAAGCCGATCATTCTCGATGAAGTGCTCGGCAAGATCGCCCGCTTGCTGACCACGCGCGAACTGCATCGCGAGAACCAATGGCTGCGGCGCGAACTGAGCCGGGAGTATGACCCGGATCAGATCGTCGGCGTTTCGCCGGCCATGAGCCGCGTGCGTGAATTCATCCGCAAAGTCGCGCCGACGCGGTCCACGGTGTTGATCACCGGCGAGAGCGGCACGGGCAAGGAACTGGTGGCGCGCGGCATCCACCAACTCACGGTCGCGTCGTGGACGAAGAGTCCCGGCGAAACTGCCGGGGCGCGCTTTCTCGCGGTGAATTGTGCCGCGATTCCCCACGACCTGTTGGAAAACCAATTGTTCGGCCATCGCCGCGGCGCGTTCACCGGCGCCGACCGCGACCGCGACGGCGTCTTCGTTCACGCCGGGCACGGAACGGTGTTTCTCGACGAAATCGGCGAGTTGCCTTTGCAAACCCAGGCCAAGCTCTTACGGGCGTTGGAGCAAAAGGAAGTCCTTCCCGTCGGCGCGAATGAACCCGTTACCGTCGAAGCGCGCATGCTGACGGCCACGAACAAAGACTTGCGCAAGGAAGTCGAGCAGGGGAAGTTTCGCGAGGACTTGTTCTACCGGCTCAACGTCGTCACGCTCGACATTCCGCCGCTGCGCGAGCGGCGCGACGACATTCCGGGCCTCGTGGATTTCCTCCTGGCCAAGCATGCCCGGTCGATGGGCAAGCGGTTCACCGGCGTGGCACATGAAACGATGCAAATCCTGCTGGCGTGCACCTGGAAAGGCAACATTCGCGAATTGGACAACGCCCTGCAGCGCGCCGTGATTTTTGGCGAAGGCCCGCTGGTGCAGCCGGCCGATTTGCCGCCCGACCTTTCCCCCGTGCCCGACGACCCGGCGCTGGTAGACGACCTGGACGAAGCCGTGCGCCGCTTCGAGCGCCGGCACATCGAACGAATCCTGCGCCAGACCGCGGACAAGAAGGACGCGGCCAAGCGGATGAACGTCGGACTGAGTTCGCTCTATCGGAAGATCGAGCAACTCGGAATTCAGGTGAAGGATTAGATCCTTCGACGAGACCGCGCGGCTTCCACCAGCGATAACATGCCGCCGAGATTGATGAGCCAACTGCGCACCGATTGCTGCCGCACCGCTCCGAGCACCATTCGGGCATAGACGTCGGGACGATCGAGCCGCAAGCGCGTCGCGTCACGCAGCGTTTCGCTCATCGCGGCGGTCATGCGTTGAAAGGTCTCGTTCGGCGGCGACGGGCTCTGTTCGAGCAGTTCGCGCAGATCGGCTTCGTAACGGTCGCCGGGAATCTCGCGAAACGTCAATCCGCTGGGCGGCGCGGTGTGCGGATGCCAGCGCGCGGCCAAATCGCCCGCGAGACCCGAGCGCATGAGCGGTACGACCTGCGCCGCCAACCCATCCACGGCGCGGGCGATTGGCACAATCGTGGACTCGAAAGCGCCTTCATGCGGCGCCCATAGCGAGCACAGCAGGTTGTAACTGCCGCCCGCCATCAGTTGCGGAAAGAACGGCACGCGGCCGTCGGACCAGCCGCAGTTGTTGGGAAATTCCTCGCACAGCAGTTGAATTCGCGCCAGCCGCGCTGGGCTGCCGTCGTCGCTGTGGGTTGTCGCGAAGAAGCTGAAAAGCGGTAGCGACGGTTCCTGACGCAAAGTGCCGCGCACGGCTTCGACCACCACATCGTGCAGCTTTTGACTCGAACGGCGGCCCATGGCGATGCACAACACCTTGCCGGCGGCGCGGCGGGCGAGGTCGGCCGGAAGCGCGGCGCAAGCGGCTTTCTGCATTTCGTTCAGGCGAGCCAAGCCGGATTTCGGATCGCGTTCGAGCAAGTCCGCAAGGGCCAAATGTTCCGGCATTAGATCGACGAAATTGGCGTTGTCGATGCCGACGATTCGATCCGCGCCGAATTGCAAATGTTCGGCCATGATGCGCGAGTGGAATATTTCATGCTTCAAGCCGTAGGCGTAACCGCGATTGACCGTACTCACCACGTCGCAGTTTTCGAGCGCCACTTGCAGCGCAGTGCGGGCACGGAACGTCGCGTAGCGCAGTTCACTGAATTGCGCGAGTTGGTTGCCGAGATAACAATCAAACGTGTTGTGGAGCGTGATCGCCGTGAGATGGACGGAGTGCAGGAGCAGCAGCGCGGGCACAGTTTGCCAATCGGCGCCCCAGATCCAGGCGCGAGGAGCTAGCCGATTGGCGAGCAAGCTCTTGACGGCGAGACCGAAAAAAAGCGCGTCGTGATTCAGGTCAGGCGTGTCGTAAGGCGATTCGATACCTTGAAAGAAACCGTCGGCAGCCAGGTACAGCATCGGGGCCAAATCGCGGGCCTCGGCGATCAATACGCGCACCCGGACCGGATGATCCGGATCAAACGCAACCTCAAAACTCAATCCGGAATCGACCACCAATTTTTTGTCAAGCGCCGCCTCGGCCGATGGCATGCGCGGACACCACGGCAGCACCATGACGCCGCCGCGGCCGTGAAAGACGCGCTGCTCCTGCTTGGCCACCGCCGTGATGCCCGTGCACTCGATATGGCGCCCTTCGTAACGAAGAGCGACGAACTGGCACCCGGCCAGGATGTCGGAAACGGTCATCGATTGTCCTTGCCGCTCACTTTTCGTTCAGCCAATGCAGAATAATGGAAGCAAAATACGTGCCCGAGACTTGCGACGGCTTTCCGGGCTGTACGCCGTACCCGCCATCCGAATTGCGGCATTTCGCGACAAACTCGCGCAGCGCTTCAGCCTTAGCAGGCTTTGATTTGAACATGTGATAACCACGCATTACCCGGTAGCTCGATTCCAGGTCTGATTCATGAGTTTCAGCTTTGCCGAACGCGCCGTCCTTGTTTTGGCGTTCGTCCAATACCTCCGAAACGTACGCTGTCACCTTCGCAGGAGTATTACCGGAGAAGCGCGGATCAAGTCGTTCGACTGTAACGAGTACGCTCGCGTATTCACGCGCACCGCGCTTACCCATTCCGGCACCGTAGATCTTGACCAACGGTAGCCAAGGGTCCGAGACCTTCGGTTTTCCGCCCCCTGCATTCTCGAAAGCCTCAAACCCCGCGGCGGCGATCCGAATGTCTTCAAAGTCCTTCGCGCTCTCTGAAAGAAATTGAATCGCCTTACTGTAGTTTTTCATCGGCAGTTTCAATTCACCGACGGCCATGAGTCCAACCGCCGTGGTGAATACATCCGGCTTGCCGCCCGGCTGATCGCAGAAGCCGCCGCTTTGCGCATCGAAACAGTTTTGCACAAACTTCTCACAAGCCTTCTTGTCGTTCGCCGCGCCGCCGAAATGCTTTAGCGCCCGCAACGCCGACGAGGTCGCCCGCAAACTACCTTTCGGGTTCTGATCGAGCCGGCCATCGACCGGCGCCGGCACAAACCCGCCGTCGCCAACCTGCAAGTCCTGCACGAACTTGATGGTTGCCTTCTTTTGCTCCGGCGTTTGGGCCGATGCCAACGTCGTGCACAACGATAGCACGAAGACTGAAATAACGATGCGACGCATGATGAGTCCTCGAATCAATTAGTTTTCGGCCGAAATGCCTTGACCACGGCTTCGTTCGTGGTCAGGTATGGCCCCTCGATCAAATCGACGCAATATGGAATCGCCGGAAACACGGCCAAGAGGCAGTCGCGGATCGCGCTGGGCTTTCCGGGCAAGTTCACGATTAGTGATTTCCCGCGAATGCCGGCGGTCTGACGCGACAGGATCGCCGTCGGCACGACTTTCAGCGAGACGTCGCGCATCAACTCGCCGAAGCCCGGCATCATTTTGTCGCAAACATTTTCGGTCGCTTCCGGGGTGACATCGCGAGCCGCCGGGCCGGTTCCGCCCGTTGTGACAACCATACAGCACATTTCCCGGTCGCATAAATCGATCAGCGTTTCCTCGATCAATTGACGTTCGTCGGGAATGACGCGCGCGACCGGTTCCCAAGCGCACGACAGAATTTCCGTCAGGCAATCGCGAATCGCCGGGCCGCCTTTGTCCTCGTAGACGCCGCGGCTGGCCCGGTCGGAGACGGTCACAATGCCGATGCGGATGGTCATTTTGTCCCTTGCGGAATTCAGATCGCAAACCAATCCGTCATGGATACACAAAGCAACTTCAAACGATTGTAGCGAAAGCCTGAATTGATGCAATTGCCGTGAAATCAGGCGAGATTTGCATGTCAATAGGATTGGACACAAACCCGGAAAAAGGCAGAAAAACCGATGCATCTGGTGTAGTACACCCGCCAAAATCGCAACGCGCCAGGATCGCATTAGCCGCGTTCGGCGTCTATCGGGTCGATCGAAGGCGAGATCGTGGCGGGCGCTGCGAAAGCGTGGCGGCTCGCGACCGTCCAAATTACGCTCATTGCCACTCGCGCTCAAGCGTTGCCGGATGAGCCGCAACAGACCTGCACGGAGCGGAGAAAACGGCGAATTCGGATATTTGTCCAAGTTTGGCTGACCACCCAACAACTTTGAACCAGCCCACTCCTCGTGCCCGCGTCCTGATTTCAGGCGGCGGTCAACATTGGCGGCGGAAACAAAACCTTTCAACTTGTTCGTCCCACAACGTGTGGATTGATTGCAGATGAATGGTCGGGTATCGCCGCTTCACTATGTCTACCGCGTGATTGGAAGTGGTTTGCCGTCGTCCCGTGGCATGGGGACCGAGGTAGCTCGACTGCCGTCGAATTTCACTGCGCTAACATCCCCAGCCCGAATCGAAACTTGTTTGTCTTCGATCAGGAGATTGTCGCCGATCTTGACGACAACACGAACTTGAAGCGTGTACGTCTTGCCTGGAGGGAGAGGCGGCGATTGAAGCTGTCGCACCGCGCCCTTCGTATCGATCAACTCGCCGTCGACGCATAAAACGCCGTAGGCGTCGGGCATCTCCACTCGGAGCCAGGCCGACACACAACCCGCCAGCGGCGCCTTGGTTGAATCTTGAAAGGTCGAGGGCATGGTAAATCGAGTGACGACCGGCTTCTCGGGTGTCACTGTAATCACTTTGACTCTTTTTGGGAGCAACGCTCCGCCCACGGAAACGGTAGTTTGATTGCCCTGGCGGCTGATCTTCAGTCCCCCCTGGGCTCTTAGGGCGTCCCGTCGGGAGACAGTGGTTCATCGCCTCGCGTCAGCGAGGAAACGAAGGAGAACAAAGCGAGAATAGCCAAGACCCGGCGCATTGTGATTTCTCCCCATTCCATGGCCTTGAACTTCCTCGACCAGGCGCACACCGCTGGTCGAGTCGATCAACTCGTCGGCCAGGCGTGACAGTACAACTGGCGTGCGCTTGCGGTATATTGCGCAGATACGGACCTGCAACTGGGTAAGGCGTTTGACATTCTGGGACTTACGTTCGATCTGTATCATTGGCCGCGTTCACACTAACGATTCAACGAAGCAAATTCACCTTGCGTCCAGCACAACCTTCCGCTATCCCCCAGATTCTAATCCTGGGTCCGCCGTGAGCAGGAGGTTGGCGATGGGATTCACCGGATTCGTCGCGGTAGCGGCCAGCTTGGTGGCCAGCGGCAACATGGCCAAGTTGGCCGCCAACGCGGCCGAACTGAAGAAACTCGCGGGGTGTTGGGTCGTCGTTTCCGAAGAAGCGGACGGCCGTACGCTGCCGAAAAGTGTCGTGCGCGGCCGCAAGCTGGCGATCGAAAATGCGACCTTTCGATGGGTTGAGTCCGTCGGCGGCAAAGCCGCCATCCTCGGCGACAAAATCAACATCGCGATTAACTCGACGGTAAATCCGAAACGGATCGATCTGACCTATTTCGACGCGACGGGCAAAAAGTGTCAGACGGTTGTAGCCATATACGAACTTCATGACGATTCGCTCAAGATTTGCGAGTGCGGCAAGGATTGCAAGCGGCCCACGACTTTCAAGACGCAGGCGGACAGCCGTCAGTCGCTGGTCGAACTCAAGCGGGGAAAACTCAGCGAACCCATCAAGTTGGACTGGCGCGCAGCATATGCGCAAAGAAAAAAGACTGCATCGGCCGCTCAAACGGGGGAGTTCGAACGGGCCGTCGCGGCGCTTACGGACGCGATCCGGCACGATCCAAAAGACGCGGGTGCGTTTCTTGCCCGAGGCAGGATTTACAGTTACGCTGGCGAAGACGACAAATCGATCGCGGACTTCACCGAAGCCATTCGACTTAGCCCAAATGACCCATTTGCTTACTGCTGGCGGAGCCGTGGTTACGGAATCAAGACGGAACTCGACAAGTCCATTGCCGATGCGTCCGAAGCGATCCGCCTAGATCTTGATTTCAGCTACGCGCATCTCGTGTTGGGGCACGCACTCAGCGACAAAGCCGAAAACGTCAAAGCGATAGCGGTGGTGAACGAGGCCATTCGGCTACACCCAATCGACTCCTCAGCATTTTATGGCCGGGGCGGAATTCGCGCGCAAATGGGAGACTTCGATGCGGCGCTGGCTGATCTCAACGAAGCGATCCGTCTCGATCCGAGCGACGCCCAAAGCATCGGCCTTCGCGGAGCTGTTTTCGGGAAAATGGAGCGCTGGGACAAAGCACTCGCAGATTTGAACGAGGCCGTTCGCTTGGACCCGACGAACGGCGATGTTATCGCGAACCGAGGCGAATTGTATCGGGAACGTGGTGAAAACACGAAGGCCCTCATTGACTTTGCAGAAGCTCTTCGCCTCGATCCAAAGCAAATGCAAACCTATTTCAACCGAGCGCTGCTTTACTACGAGCAAGAGGACTTCGATAAAGCAATCGCCGATTACAACGCAGTAATAGGCCTCGACTCGAAGAATGCGAACGCTTACGCGAGCCGAGGCATGGCTTACGGGCGCAAGGGCGAACAGGAAAAGGCAATGGATGACTACAACAAGGCGATCAGTCTTGATCGCGCCAACAGCGCCGCGCTGCGCGAGCGATCGCGCGTTTATGCAGCGAACGGTGAATTCGACAAAGCCCAATCCGACGTGAGCGAGGCAGTCCGGCTCGATCCGAACGATGCGGACGCGCGTGCGGTCCGGGGCGCCGTCTTCGCGAAAAAGGAGCACTGGGACAAGGCCCTCGCAGACTTGAATGAGGCCATCCCGCTCGACCCAAAGCAAGCTCCGGTGTTCTCCAACCGTGGCGAAGTTCTCGCGCACATGGAGCAGTGGGAAAAAGCGATGGCTGACTTCAACGAGGCCATTCGGCTCGATCCCACATATGCCTTGGCTTACGCGAATCGAGCCACGATACATCACCGGCGCGGCGAGAGTGCGAAGGCCCTTATCGATTTGAACGAGGCAATCCGGCAAAGCCCGAAATGCGCTTTGGCTTACGCGAATCGAGGCACGCTACAACACCTGCGCGGCGAAGATTCGAAGGCCATTGCCGATCTTTCAGAAGCGATCCGAATCGACCCAAAGTGGTTCCCGGCCTACTTGAATCGCGCGGGGCTTTACTACGATCGAGGTGAGTTCGATAAGGCCATCGCCGATTGCACCGCGGTGCTGCGCTTAAATCCGAAGTATGCAAACGCGTACGCAAATCGAGGCAATGCGTATGTACGGAAGGGAGACCCCCAGAAGGCTCTCGAGGACTACAACAAGGCCATCGACCTTGATGCTCGCGACGGGGGAACGCTACGTGAGCGTGGGCGCCTGTACGTTGGGATGGGCGACTTTGACAAAGCTCGAAGCGACGTGTGCGAGGCTGTCCGGATCGACCCAAAAGACGCCGATGCGCTTGCCATCCGGGGCGCTGTCTTCGCGCATGACGAGCAGTGGGAAAAGGCCCTCGCCGATTTCAACGCGGCCATCAGGCTCGACAGCAAGCATGCTTGGATCCTTTGCTATCGCGCCGACGTCTTTGCGAAAAAGGAACAATGGGAAAAGGCGCTTGCTGACTTCGACGCGGCCATTCGGCTTGATCCCAAAGACCCGGATCCGTTCTTCGCTCGGAGCCACGTCTATTTTTCCAAGCACGATTACGACAAATGCATCGCTGACCTGAGCGAGGTACTTCGCCTCGACTCGAAGAATGCCAACGCTTACTTTGTCCGCAGCAACGTCCAAGTTGAAAAAGGCGATTTGGCAAAAGCCATACTCGATCTGGATGACGCGATTCGACTCGATCCCAAGCTCGTGAAAGCGTACGAGAACCGCGGGTGGGCGTACGAGCAGAAGGGCAGACACGACAAGGCCGTCGCTGATTTCACCGAGGCCATCCGTCTCGATCCGAACAAGGCCGATACGTATTTGAACCGCGGCTGCGCCTACGTCCAGCAGGACGAGTGCGACAAAGCCATCATCGATTTGACGGAGGCAATTCGCCTCAACCCAAAGCTCGTGAATGCATATGAGAATCGTGGGTGGGCTTACTCGCAGAAGGGCAAGCACGACAAGGCCATCGTCGATTTCACCGAGGCTATTCGCCTTGATCCGAAAGATGCGTACGCGTTCAAGGAGCGCGGCCTCTTATACTTCGAGAACGCGAATTACACCGACGCCATTTTGGATCTCGATGAGGCTGTCCGCCTCGATCCCAAGGATTCGGAGTCACTCCGGTTGTGCGATCGGGCCAAGTCGAAGAAGAGCGAAAGCAACCAGCCGGTGACCGGATTTGACAGGGCCATCGGTCTGGCCACCAACGGCGCTGATTTTGTCGAACGCGCCAAGCTCCATTTCAACAAACACGAATATGCTTTGGCGATCGCGGATTGCAGCGCGGCAATCCATTTAGACCCGAATATGGAGGACGCTTACCGTCAACGAGGCCGGGCCTATCGCGAGTTGGGCAAGAAAGACCTGGCCGAGGCCGACGAGCGAAAGGCTCGCGAACTGAACAAATAAGTTCAAGGCGTCGCTGAAACGGCTCCGTATCAGCGCCAAGATTTCTGCGACCTGGCGATGTGGGTTTACGGACTGATGGCACCGGGTGGTTGACCGATTGCGACAAACAAGCGGAATTGTGCTTGATTGAAACCGATCACGGCCTGAATGAACGCCTGCCTAGCCGCGGCCAACTGGTTGAGACTGTTGAGCACTTCGATTGGCTTGCCTTCGAGATTCTTCGTGCGAATCAGTTCCGCGCGAAATCCGTTTTGAGATGATTGAAGGCGCCGGCGAGCCACCTCGACTTCTCGTTGTCGCTCGGCAATTTGAGCGTGAGCGGCCGCGACTTGATTGCGAATGTCGTCCACAATGCGGGCTTGTTCGGCAATGGACTGATTGAGTTCCGATCGGACTCGATTTTGGACGGCCTTGTTTCCGAATCCGAGATTCTGAAGGGACCAGATTGCAACGGCATCGAAGTCCATGCGGCCGCCGAAGTGATCGAATCGATAGCCGACCAGGTCACTGCCCCCGCCGAACGAGCCGACGCTGAATCCCACCGAAATCACTGGCAAAAGCGGGCGAACGCGCTCCTGACGCAGACGGGTTTCCGCCTCCCGGATATTGGTTGCTTGGGCCCCCACTTCGGGACGACTGCTTAGTGCGATCTGAATCAAATGATCCAGGGGTTCGGATTCTTGCACCAAAGAAATCATCGAGAGTGCTTCAGGATCGGCACGCAGGCGAGTCACCGGGTCGGAAGCCAACAAACGAGCCAATTCGGTCGACGCAACTGAAGCTTCCTCCTCGATCTGTTGTGCTTCCGTGTGCAGCAACAGCGACTCGGAGAGCGCCCGCAGAGCATCGGGTTCACGTCCCTGCCCCGCCTTCGCGAATTTCTCGGTCACTCGCACGACCTCGGCCAATTCGCTTTCGGATTGATGCACTGCCTGCAGCCGCGCCTCCGCGTTCGCCAAGTCAAAGTACCGTTCGATCGCGGCCAGCAGGATTTGATTCCGAATCGCCGTCGAGTCGAGGCTTCGACTCTGTACCCGCAGCCGAGCAAGGCGCGGCTCAAAGGCAGCGTCGGCGAGATGAGCGAAGATATTGACTCCGGGAATGGCGACGGTGGATGTGCCTCTGGCGCTGGCGCCAAGTCCAGCATAGAGCGACTCGCTGTTGACATCGCGCATGATACCGGACGAAGTCAGCAAATTGCCGTCGTGCAAGCGGAAATTGAATCCCGAGTTGATGGTGGGAAACAGCAGCGCCCGCGCCTGCATCTGGTCGGCTAAGCTGGCACGAACAGCCTCCTCGGCCAGGGCGATCGTTGGGTTATCCGCTCCGGCCATCGCCAATGCCGACGCCAGGTTAATTTGGGACTCCGTCGACGGAAGCGGAAGCGCATCGGCCGTCCGCTTCGCTTTGTCATCCGGAGTCGCCAGCTTTGGATCGTCTGTCGTAGGCATGTTGTCCGCCGGCATACTCGCGACTGCGGTTTGGACTCCATAGTTGCTCGCGATAGTTGTTGTCCCAGTACCGATCGCGGCATGTGAAGAGGGCGAAGGGGGCGGCTGAAGTGTCGACACCGTGGCAATGGCCGGCATCGTGATGGTCGGTCGGATGTCATTTGAATGACATCCAGTTTGCGCAGCCGAATACACGCTCAGCGCAAGCGCCAGTTGCCGCCAATGAGATGGTCGCATCGATCTCGTCTTGCAGATTGTGAGCCTTCGTGACATCGCAATGCCCATCTCTTGCCTTGACCGCGTCGATTCCCAAGGACCAAATGCTGTGCCGTCATTTTGGATTTGGCGAAAGCGGAGTCGGGCCGGTTGGCGGGACGAAGTTGGCTGGAACCGGTCGTGCCAACCAGTCCGCGGGCGGCTGTCCCAACGCGACGTACAGTTCGAACTGCGCAAGGTTGTATCCGACGATCGCATCGAGGTAAGCGAAGCGACTACGATTCAGCAAGCGGAGGCTATCCAGCACTTCGATCGGTAGTCCAACGAGGCCGCGGGTGCGGGTGAAATCTCCGTTAAACCCCTTTTGGCTCGATTGGACGGCTCGTTCAGCAGTTTCAATTTGAGCGTAGCGCGCGTGTGCACGCGCGTTCGCGGCAGCGACTTCGGCCCCGATGCGATCCAACACTTCGACTTCTCTCAGATTCTGGGTGCGGACTTCACTTTGTGCCCGGCGAACGAGAGCTACATTGCCGACACCCAGGTTGCGCAGCGACCAGAAGAGTACGGCGTCAAAATCCTGGCGGCTGGCAAAACTGCCGAACCGCGGTTGGACAAGTACGCCGCCGCCGGGCTGGGGTATGCCTTGCGCGGCCAAATCGCTGCCACCACCGAAAGTACCTGTGCTGTAGCCAACAATCATGTTGGGGGAGAACGGCAGCACCTTCGTAGCGCGCAGTTCCAGCAGCGCCGCCCGGATCGCGGCCCGCC
>JBGQCZ010000005.1:0-21847 GCA_041495645.1 Gemmataceae bacterium
CGTCCAGCACGCGCAGCAATTCGGCCGTGGGTTCTTTCGCGTCCGCCTTTGGCTCGGCTTTCTTGGGCCCTGGCGGGTTTTTGGCCAGCCAATCCTTCGCCTTCGCATGCGCCGCCTGGCGAGCTTCGGCGGTTTCGAAGCCGAAGCAATGGACGTGCGGCAAGAAGAAGGTCTGATGGCCGCTCGTCTGCCAGCGCCACAGGAAGCCCATGTCGCCGGGCTTGCCGCCGGCCAGGTGCACGGCGGCGGCCCAGGCACAATCGGCCAGCGAGACCGAACCATACTTGATCACGGCTTCGTCGTTGGCTTTCTTCCATTCCTCCGGCGTGGGCTTCGTTCCGCCCAGCCGTACACGGCCCCACAGGGCGTCGAACATTTCCTTACCCTTGACGATGATGTTGAACTTGTCGAACGGCTCGGCGGCGGACGACGATTCGGCGATGCGACGCAATGGCGCGATGTCCTCGTGGTCGCCCAGTTGGCCGACCGCCAGCGCCGCTTCGGCCCGCACCTTGGCCGGCCGCTTTTCATTCGCCGCGATCTTTCGCGCCACCGGCAGAATCTCTTTCAGCCAGCGATCCTTGCCCAGATCGAGCCCGGCCTCCATCGGCCCGGCATAGCCGCGAGCCGGAATCCAGGCCGCCAACAGCCGGTTCATCGCCGGGCGTTCGTTGCCGCCCAGACCGAGCTTGAACATACTGCCTTCCAGCACGACCTGCTCGCCGAGTCCTTCATTCGGGACGACTTTCGCGGTAGCCGGCAACGTACCGATGAACATCAATGTCGCCAATTCCGCATTCGGCAATTGGTAAGACTTCGCGCCAACGACCATGCCGCCAAAGCGCACAAGCTTCTCGACGCGAGCGATCTCGGCGGCATAGAGCCCGCCGGCTTGCTCGGGAGCGTCGAACGCTTCATCGAGCAACTTGGCTCGTTTTTCGTCGGTGATCATGTCGAGGAAGAGCTTGCGGCTAGCTACGTCGCCGCCGAGGATTTCCTTGAATCGCTGCCAAATCGGATGATTGATCTCGGGTTGGGTCTGATCTTTCAGTGCCGTTCGGGCCTTTTGCCATTCGTCGGACTGAATCAGCGGCAGCAACGTCTTACAGCGTTTGGTGGTCTCGGCGTCGACGGCGGCGATTCCGTCTCGGACGGCGGGCAGTGCGGCGCCGCCGAGTTCGCGCAGCTTGCGCTGGGCGTCTTCGCGCTCGGTGTATTTGGCATCGCTGAGTTTGCGAATCAGGGCCGCAGGGTCGGGCTCTTTTTCCGGCGGCGGTTGCTTGGCGAGCCATTCGATTGCTTTCTTGTGGACCGCATCGCGCGTGGCCGCATCGAAGAACCCGAGCAGGTGATACTTCGCCAGCGTATCGGGGCCGCGTTCCTTGTATTCCGCCAACAGCGGGTAGCCGTAATCGGCGGGATGCTCGCCGCGCAACCGCAGGGCAGAAGCAATGGCGGTATCACTCACCAGCGTTTCGACCTCCTTCTTGGCGTTGTTCACGGAGGTGTAGTTGGTGTTGTGGAATACGCGATTGTCGGCAAACGAGCGTTCGAGCAACGGCAGATCGCCCGTGGTTCCGAACTGTCCGACCGCCAGCAGAGCGAAACCCTTGGGCTCGGGCGCCAAGTCCTTATTGCCGGCTGCTGCTCGCGCGACGGGCAGCGCCTCCCGCATACCGTGGGAGAGGGCGAGGTTCATTCCGAATCGCATCGGCTCCGGGTCAGTGCGAACGGCGAGCCAGGCGGCGAACAACCGGCGGATCTCGGACGCGATTGGTTTGGCTTTCGCCTTCCGGGGATCGGCGAGCGCGAGGCCGAATACGCTGTGATGCCACACGCGTTCGGAGTCGTTCGTTTGTTTGAATGTAACCGGGGCGCTGGTCGCGTATGTGCCAAGGAACAGCAACGTTCCGAACTCACCGCGACCTGGCACGCCGTTGACCGGCAACAGAATTCCCGAGCGGTTCCCGTACAACCGCTCCGCCTCGCGGTATCCGGCCATGACGGCTTGCACGCGCGCATCCAGCTCGGTCTTGTACACATCGCCCGCGCGGTCGGGGTTTGATTCGGCGGTTTCGAGCAGCACGGCGCGGCGCGGGTCATCGATCATCTCCAGGAATAGTTGCCTGCTGGCTTCATTGTCGCCGACCAGCTTGCGGAACCTGACCCAGGCGGGGTGATCGATCTTCTTCAATTCCTCGACCGTCAACCGCGGCAAGATGCTGGCGCACCGCTTCGCGACCTCCGCGTTCGCGTCCGCCGTCCCGGCGCGAACGGCCGATCGCCCCTCGGCGCCTAGCGCGATGAGTTGGCGCTGCGCGTCTTCGCGCTCCGCGAACTTCGCGCTGCCGAGCATTTTGACAAGCATCGCCGGATCAGGATTGGCATGAGCGGCGGGCGGCTCGCCGGCCAGCGCAGCGCCCATGCCGCCGCCGCCGGGAGCAAGCGTGAAGCTTCCGCCAATCAGAGCCGCGATCACCGCCGCCGCCACCACACATTTCAGTTTCGATACGAACATGGATTTGATCACGACATCGGCAACCGCGAGCGCTGGGCCGGCGACCTGGGCGGGATTGCCCGCGACCAGCGCGACTGCGGAGCGAGCCAGACCGGCGATTCGCGAGGCAGTCATTCCCGCGTCGGCCCGCTGAGCCAACGCCGCGGCGATGGTTGCGGCCCCGGCCGTGATGCCGCGTTGCCGCAAGCGGCGCGCCAAACGCTGCTTGGCCTCGGCCAACCGGCTCGACAATGTTCCTTCCGGAATCTTGAGCGCCGCGGCGGCTTCGGTTCGCGATTGGCCTTGCAGTTCGCAATGCAGCACCGTGAGCCGGTAGATATCCGGCAGCCGGGCCAGTTCCTCGTCGAGCACGGCGGCAAGATCGGCGTCGGGCGCCCTATCGGAGATCGTTTCACCGAGCGGGCGGGCCGAATCGTCGCGGCGTTGGCGAGCGCGCATGGATCGAACCTCCTCGGCCGCCCGCATGGCGACCGTGTGCAGCCACCCGGCCAACCGCTCGGGATTGGTAACCGCGTGCGCCTTGCGAGCGAGAACGAGAAACGTAGCCTGGAAGGCGTCTTCGGCGTCTTGAACCTGACCGAGAACGCGGCGGCAAACTCCGGCGACCAGCCCCGCGTGCCGGCGGACCAATTCGGCGAAAGCGGACTCATCGCGCCGTACGCGAAAAGCAGTGAGCAATTCAGCATCGGTCGTCCCGGCATTCGCCAACCGCCGCAGCGATAAGGCAAGAGAAACAGAGGGCATCGCACGGCCTCCGGAAAGGTCAATTTCGGCTTTCTACCAACATAGACGGGGCGAGAAGGGAGGCGCGTCGGGGAATTTTCCGAGAATGCCGCAATGGCGCGCTTCGGCGCGTTATCCACCGATCTATCCTGCGGTCCACTTGGAACAAGCCAAGGTCGTTTGGTCTACTAGTGCTGTGTCACACTTTGAATTTCGGGTTCGTAGTGACCCGCTTTAGCGGGTCTTTCGACTCGAAGACCCGCTAAAGCGGGTCACTACGAACCCGTCAATTGAATGTTGACAGAGCGCTAGACTAGAATTGGAGAAATGACAGTGACATCAGTCATGCGAACGGGAATTGCGTCCGTGTTGTTCTTGGCGGCGGTTTCGGGTTGCCAGAAAACTGGACCGGGCGGCGCTTCACCATCTGCCTCGCCGACCGGGAGCGCCGGAACGGTTACCGTCGCGGAATTGAGCAAGATCGGTCTGGCCTTCCAAAGTTACGAGGATTCCTTTCGCAAGGGACCGGCCGCGGCCGCGGATCTGCAACCATTCTTGAAAGACATGCAGGTGGAGCGCGACGCGTACCAAAAACTCAGCCAAGGCGAGGTCGTGTTCCTTTGGGGGGCGTCGATGAAGAAAATGCCCAAAGGCCCGTCGGCAACCGCCGTCGCCTATGCAAAAGATGTTCCCACTCAAGGCGGTTTGGTCTTGTTCGGCTCCAGCGAAGTGCGAACGCTGAGCGCGCAAGACTTCGCGAAGGCGCCGAAAGCGGCGGAACGGAATTGAAAACGGGCGGGATTCAACCGTCAGGCGTGTCGAGGATATGCTTCAATCGGGCGGCCAATTCCGGCGGCAGTTTCGGTAGCCAAGAGGCATCGATCAAGCCGACGCCGATCAGATCGCGGATGTGTGTTCGGTCTTTATCGCGATTCGACATCAATTTCATTGTCAGTAGCGATTCCAAAACCAACACACGAAAGTTGGCAGCGTCCTTTACGGTTTGAATTGCGGGTGCGGGAAGAAGATGATCCGACCGAGTTTTTTCGCCTTCGAACAACAGATGAATTGCTTCGCTTGGCTTTCCCTCATGACCGTCGCGAAACATTACGACGCCGAGTACCTCGCCATGCACGAAACCGGCTTGTTCGAGAGCGGTTATCGCGTTTGGCAGGTCGTCGCGACGGACCAGGATGTCAACATCGCGTGTGTTGCGAACAGCGACACGAAATTGGAATTCGTTGACTTCCAAATCCCCGCCTCGAACAATTGACTGCTTCGGTCACCGCGCAGTTCAAATTGTCAATTCCCCGTATGATAAACGAGCACGGTTTCAGCAAAGGACAATCCTTCGCGATGAGCAACGCCGGCAAGGGCACGTTTGCGTTCGTTTCGCTTGGCTGCCCCAAGAACACGGTCGATTCCGAGCGCATGCTGGGCAAGCTGGCCCAGGATGGCTACGCGCTCACGCCGGACGCGGACGGCGCGGATGTGGTCGTGGTCAACACCTGTGGATTCATCGAGCCGGCCCGGCAGGAATCGCTGGCGGTCATTCGCGAGATGTTGGCATTGAAGAAAGCGGGAAAGGTCGGATCAGTGGTCGTCGCCGGTTGTTTGGCGGAGCGACAGAAGGACATGCTGCTGGAACAAGTCCCGGAGGTCGATCAGATTGTCGGGGTGTTTGGACGGGAAGAAATTGTTAGCGTGGTGGAGAAATCGCGTCGCGAACGCTTGGCGGAAGAACAGAGGTCTTTGTTCCGCCCGGCGCCGGTTCGCGCTCAGGAAGACACGGCTCGCTTGCGAATCACTCCGCGGCACTTTGCTTACCTAAAGATTTCCGAAGGCTGCGATCGCACGTGCACCTTCTGCGCGATTCCCGGCATGCGCGGCAAACATGTCACGAAGCCAATCGAGGAGATCATTCGCGAGGCAAACGAACTGGTGGCCGATGGCGTTCGCGAGTTGATCGTCGTTGCGCAAGACACAACGTATTACGGGCTCGATTTGTACGGGGAAACGCGCTTGACCGAGTTGCTGCGACAACTCGATCGGGTGGACGGCGTGGAATGGATTCGAATTCTCTATGCCTATCCGATGTATTTCAGCGATGACGTGATCGAAGCCATCGCGTCGGCGCGGAAGATCATCCCGTATCTGGACATGCCGTTGCAGCACATCAACGACCGGATGCTCAAGCGCATGCAACGGCGGGTGACGCGGACGGAGACCGAATCGTTGTTGGTGAAGTTGCGCGGAGCGATCCCGAACCTGGCCATGCGAACCACGTTCATCGTGGGCTTTCCGGGCGAAACCGACGCGGAGTTCGAGGAATTGGACGATTTCGTGCGCGAAGCGAAGTTCGAGCGTTGCGGGGTATTTCCTTATTCCCGCGAGCCGGGCACTCCGGCCGACCGGTTACCCGATCATTTGCCGGAAGACCTGAAGCAGTCACGGCGCGATCGCATCATGCAGACGCAACAGGAAGTCGCTTTTTCGTGGTGCCAGGCACAGGTGGGCCGCGAGGTGGAGGCGATCATCGATGCACCGGACCCGGAAGTGCCGAACCATTATGTGGGCCGCACGCATGCCGACGCGCCGGACATCGACGGCACGGTGCGATTGAAAGGCAAAAACCTGCGTCCCGGCGATCTGGTGCGCGTCAAAGTGACGGCCGCCGACGGCTACGACCTCGCCGGCCGGGCCATTGGAAACCCGAGGTAAGATCCAAGTTCCAACCCACAAATTCCAATCTTCTCGAACAACGTCGTCGAGTTATATTCGCTGCACATTTTCGCCTTGCGAAGAAGTATCCGATTGCGGTTCGACTCCCGACAATGATCCAAGACTCGAAGCGCGAGGCTCACGTGTCCGATCGATTGCTCACCATTCCGAATCTGCTGACACTTTCACGCCTACCCCTGGGCGTAATGCTGTTTGCTTGCATCGCCCACAAACTGTGGCTGCCGGCATTAGTTATTTTCTTGATCGCGTCGATCACCGATTGGCTCGATGGTTTTTTGGCGCGTAAACTCAACCAGGCGTCCGCGCTGGGCCGCAATCTCGATCCGCTCATCGACAAAGTGCTGACCGGCGGGGCGTTTATTTACCTGATGCCGGTGCAGGGCGCGGAACTTTCGGAGTGGATGGTGACGGTGGTCGTCGGCCGCGAACTGCTCATCACCGGCCTGCGCGGGATCATGGAATCGCAAGGCGTGAAGTTCGGGGCCGATTGGCTGGGCAAGTTGAAGATGGTCCTGCAATGCGCGGTGCTGATCGCGATTCTGGCGATCTTGTGGTTGGGCCAGTTCGCTCTTTCAGATGATGTTCGCATCGCGCTTCATTGGCTGCAAGTTGGGCTCATTTATGCGATGCTGGTGGCGACAGTCGCCAGCGCAGGGCAGTACATCATGAAAGCGGTGAAGAACTTCCCGCGCTAGACCGCTGTCTTCTTTTATCGGAACGGTAACCAATGCCTCGACCTCTTGGATTCGCAATTGTCGGCTGCGGAATGATCGCCCGCTTTCACGTTCTGGCTCTCGCCGATGTGCCGGGTACGCGGGTGGCCGCGTTGGTCAGCCGAACCCCTGCAAGCGCCGAGAAATTGCTTGCCGAGACTGGTGCAGCGCGCTGCCCGATTCACACCGATTTGACAGACGCGCTTAAGCAAGCGGACGTGGACGCGGTCATTATCACGACTCCGAGCGGGGGGCATCTGGAACCAGCTGTCGCGGCCGCCAACGCGAAAAAGCACGTCGTCGTCGAGAAACCGCTGGAAATCACGCCCGAGCGCTGCGAACGGATCATCCAAGCCTGCGACCGCAACGGCGTGAAGCTGTGCACCATCTTCCCGTCGCGCTTCGGCGATGCCAACATGGAGATGAAAAAAGCAGTGGAAGCCGGGCGATTTGGCCGGCTCACGTTGGGCGAAACGACCTGCAAATGGTGGCGAACGCAACAGTATTACGACGAAGGCGGATGGAAAGGGACCAAAGCGCTCGACGGCGGCGGAGCGCTGATGAATCAGGCCATTCACAATGTCGATTTGCTTCTATGGATGATGGGCCCGGCCACGCATGTCTCGGGATTCACCGCCATGCTGGCTCACGAGCGGATTGAAGTTGAGGACACGGCGGTCGCGTGTTTGCGATTCGCGAACGGAGCGCTCGGTGTGATTCAGGCCACGACCAGCGTGCATCCCGGCTATCCGAAGACGATCGCTATTCATGGAGACCGCGGCTCCGCCGTGATCGAGCAAGACGACGTGTTGAAATGGGCCTTCACGCCGGAGACGCCAGCTGACAAGAGCGTGAAGGAACGCTTCGCCGGCAAAGCCGGCGCGTCGGGCGGAGCGGCCGATCCGAAAGCGATTTCGCACACCGGACACGCCCGGCAATTGGCCGACTTCGTGCGGGCGATTCAAACCAATTCGCAGCCTTTGGTCGATGGCCGGGAAGGGAAGCGAGCGGTTGAATTGATTTGTGCGATTTACGAATCGGCGGCGAAGGGGATTACGGTCAAGCTGTGATCAGCGACGCTCCGCGCCGATGAGGAATCCGTAGGCTCGGAAACCGCTCAGCAGCCAAGGCAAAGGCAATCGGCAATCGGGACGCAGACTCACGGGAACCGTCGTGAGAATCTTGAAGCCGCTCGATCTCAAGTCATTCAAGATTTCGCGCCGTGAGAAATGATGCAAGGCAACACCTTGTGGCGCGGAATAATCGCCGGCGGTGGGATTGCCGGCCAACGCGCTGAACCGGTCGCGAAGCAACCAGCGACGGCCGGCCCGTGTACCCAGATGAAACCAGAGATTGTGGACGTGCAGCAGGAAGCGACCGCCCGGCTTGAGAATTCGTCGAACATGGATGAGAACTTTGCATCGATCGGCGCGGCCTGAAATCATGCCGAGCGTGCTGAACAGGCAAGAGGCGTAGTCGAATCGTCCGTCCGTCAAGCAATCCAACTCCACGAGGTTGGCGCGAATCAAGGGCACCATGATGCCGGCGGATCGCGCCTTCTCGGCAGCAACCTTCAGCATTTCAGCTGACAAATCGATCCCGAGTGCGGAACAGCCGCGCCGGGCAAAAGACAACAACAGGCGACCCGTTCCGCAACCCAAATCGACGAGTGTTCCGGAAGTCAGAAAGAACCGTTCGGCGAAGCGCAAGTCGAAATCCAGCAAAGGTGTTCCGGCCAACTTGGAATCGTACTGGCGCGCCAAGTCACGGCTCTGGGTGTAATCCCATACCGCTTGTGATGTTCCAACCGGCAATTTCCATTCTGGCGAGGTTGTCATGATGGAAAAATGGTAAATATTGGAAGAATGCGCTTGTCATTTGGAGTAATAGTAGCAGACTATTGACATCAAGATGGAAGAATACTGTCAATATTTTCCAATATCAGTAACGAAGTGCCACCCGTGAGGAATCACCATGCTGGTTGAGGAACGCCGTCAGCATGTGCTGGACTTGATGGGAAGGCAAGGGTTTGCGACCCTGACCGACTTGGCCCGCGCGCTGCAGGTTTCCGAATCGACGCTTCGCCGGGACTTGTCCTATTGGGAAGAGCGCGGGCAACTTCGCAAGGTTCACGGCGGGGCGATGTTCATCGGCGACGCCGCGTTGCCTCCGCTGGAAGAGCGCTCCGGCAAGCAAATTGAAGAAAAGCGAGCCATCGCCAAGGCTGCCGCCGAGCGCATTCGTGACGGCGACGTCATTCTGATTGACGGTGGCACGACCACGCTGGAATTGGCGCGCTTCCTTGTGGGCCGGCCGCTGCAAGTCGTGACGAACAGCTTACCGATCGCGCAGATCTTTTCGGGAAGCCAACAGACAGACCTGGTGATGCTCGGCGGCTACATCTATCCGAAAACCGGTGTGGCTCTTGGTCCGATGCTGGTCCGCCAACTCGAAGACGTACACGTTCAGCAGATGCTTCTGAGCGTAAGCGGGATCACCGCGAAGGGGTTGTTCAACAGCAACATGCTGCTGGTAGAAGCCGAACGGCGCATGATGCGCTGCGCCGACGAAGTGGTGGTGTTGGCGGACCATAGCAAATTCGGCCGGCAAGCGCTGGCCCAATTGTGCGAGCTGGGGGCGATCGATTCGCTGGTCACCGACTCGGCAACCAGCGCCGATCATCGCCGGATGGTCGATGAGGCGGGAGTTCGAGTGTTCACGGCGATCGCCGAGACGATGCCGCCGCGCAAGCCCACTGTTTTGGACGAGTTGGATGCTGAACAGGACATCGACGAAGGTTCAACGGATGAGCAGCACAACGATTGATCGCTCCCAGGTGGAGCGGCTGGTGCGCGACGCGCTCGGGAAGGCGCTGGGAAGCCCCGCGTCCAAGTCGAACGGCGGGGCCGGTCCGAAGCTCGTGGCGAATGTGTCCGCTCGTCATTGTCATTTGATGCAGGAACACGTCGAAGCGCTGTTCGGCAAAGGCCATAAACTCAGGCCCATGAAATACCTGTACCAGGAAACCGATTTTGCCGCGCAGGAAGCCCTCACCATCATCGGCCCAAGGCAGCGGATCATTCCGAGTCTGCGAGTGCTCGGCCCGTGCCGCGATTATTCGCAGGTGGAATTGGCTTTCACCGACGGCATCGCGTTGGGAATCGATTTGCCCGTGCGGCGCAGCGGCGACCACCGCGACACGCCCGGCTGCTGGCTCATGGGCCCTGCGGGGATGATCGAACTGACCAAAGGCGTGATTCGCGCCGAGCGACACGTTCATATGGGCCCGAAGGATGCGGACTATTTTGGCGTCAAGCATGGCGACTACATGAATCTCCGCATCAAGAGCCGTTGCCCCACGGCGATGGAGCGCCTCTTGTGCCGGGTGGACAAGAACTACAAGCTGGAGATTCACATCGACACGGACGAAGGCAACGCCTGCGACCTGCCGAATGCGACGGAAATCGAGTTGTTCAAATAACCTTTTCACCATTTGGAGATTTCGATGGCACAGAATCTGGAAGCGCTTGGGATGATCGAAACCAAGGGGCTCACCGCCCTGATTGAAGCAAGCGACGCCATGCTGAAAGCGGCCAATGTGACGCTGATCGGCTGGCAAAAAATCGGCAGCGGCCTGGTAACCGCGCTGGTGGTGGGCGACGTGGCGGCCGTGAAGGCAGCCGTGGACGCCGGCGCCGCCGCGGCCGGGCGAATCGGCGAGGTGGTTGGAGTGCAAGTCATTCCGCGCCCGCACGAAGATGTCGTGCAAATTCTGCCCAAAGGCAAGGCCTCCGCGGCCGGTTCCGTCGGTTGATCCATCCGAAATTCACACAAACTGGGAGACGAAAATCATGGCGGCGAAAACAACGAGCGAGGCATTGGGCCTCGTCGAAACGAAAGGGTTGATCGCGACCATTTCTGCGACTGATGCGATGTGCAAGTCGGCCAACGTGACATTGGCCGGGCAGGTGCAGATTGGCGGGGCGTATGTCACCACGCTGGTTCGCGGCGACGTGGGCTCGGTGCGGGCGGCGGTCGAGGCCGGCGCGGCCGCGGCCAGCGCCAACGGCGAACTCGTGAGTTCGCACATCATTCCGCGTCCCGAGCAAACCGTGATCGACGTGTTTCTTGGCAAATGAGCGCACCGCCTGCAGCGCTCTGTTGATCGTTTGGTCCTCGATTTCGCGATGAAAGGGATGCTATGGCCAGCGATACAAGCTCACCGCAACAACTATCGGGACTGGACCGGTTCTTTGTCGAGAACTTCATCTTGGCAATCGTCCTTTCGGTTTGTTGCAACGTGGTCGGGCTGGTTCTGTCGGTGCTTGGAGTCCTAACGTGCAAGGATCCCAAGGCGAAGAGCAACGCGCTCATCTGTCTGATCGTCTGGGCCGTGCTCCATGTTGCCGTAATCGGCGGACGATTCGCCATACGTTGATTTCTTTATTGTCCGACGCCGCAAGCATGAAAATCCTTGTTGCTAACTTGGGCAGCACCAGCTTCAAGTACCGCCTGTTCGACATGGCGGGCGAGAAGCTGCTCGCGCGCGGCGGAGTCGAACGAATCGGCTCGCCGGAGTCGCGCTGCTTCGTCCAGGCCGACGAGCGCAAGCTGGACAGTTCCATCGCCGCGAAAGATCACGCCGTGGCCGTGCGTTTGTGTCTGAAGCAATTGTCCGATCCGCAAATCGGCGCGTTGAAGTCGCCAAGCGAATTGTCGGCCATCGGCTTCAAGGCGGTTCATGCCGACGGCGTCAGCGGCGTGCAACGCGTCAACGAAGACGTTCTCAAAGCGATGGAATCGTTCGCGGATGTCGCCCCAGCGCACAATCCGCCCTACATCGCGGCCATGCGCTTGCTGGCCAAGGAACTGCCCGAAATCCCGCTCGTGGCGGTGTTCGAAACGGGGTTTCATCAAACGATTCCGCCGGAAAACAGGCACTATGCGGTGCCCCTCGAGTGGTACGAAAAATTCGGCATTCGCCGCTGGGGCTTCCACGGCGCGAGTCACCGTTACATTGCCGAACGCACGGCTCAATTGCTGAAGAATCCCGGCGCGAAGATCATTTCGTGCCACCTCGGAGGAAGTTCTTCCCTGTGTGCGATTCGCGACGGGAAATCGGTTGCAAACTCACTCGGAATGAGCCCGCAATCGGGCTTACCGCACAACAATCGGGTCGGCGATTTCGATCCGTTCGCCTTGCCGGTGCTCATGCGGCGAACTGGCAAGACGCTCGAAAAGCTGCTGGATGATTTGGCGAATCGTTCGGGCCTTGAAGGACTGAGCGGGCATAACGACCTGCGCGACATCGAAACCAACGCGGCCAATGGCGAAGCGCGGTCGAAACTGGCGCTCGATGTGTTCACTGTATCGGTACGGCATTACCTGGGTTCGTACCTGCTCATGCTGAATGGCGCCGATGCGATCGTCTTCACCGGCGGCATCGGCGAAAACTCGTCGCTCATGCGTAAGTCCATTTGCCGAGAACTAGATTGGTTCGGCATCGCGCTCGACGAAACGAGAAACACCGCCGCCAAAGGCGAGGCGCCGATTCACGCCGCCAATAGCCGTGTGCAGCTATGGATCATGCCCACGAACGAGGAGATTATCGTGGCCAGACAAGCGAAGGAATTACTCGCGTCGAACCAACGAGGTTGATCATGTTCTTGGCCCGAGTGACCGGCAGCGTGGTGGCGACTCAAAAGGTCGCGACGATGACCGGGCACAAACTGCTGACCGTCGAGCCGATGCGGGTCGACCCGGCCAACCCGGCCAAGCTGATCGGCGTGGGCCGGACGTTGGTTTGCGTCGATTCGCTCGGCGCTGGCCTCGGCGAAACGGTTTTGATCGTGCAAGGGTCGAGCGCCCGCCTCACGCCCGAAACCGAAAAACTCCCGGTCGACACCGTGATCATTGGCATTGTCGACACCGTGAACGTGCTGGGAAAGACGATCTTTTCCGCCAAGTAAGCCGCTTGCGGCGTTGCAGGAAGTGGAACTCTTATGAACGCGCAACTGACCGAAGAACTGGTTCGTGGGGTGGTGCAGGAAGTGCTGGCGAGCATGGGCAAAGCTCGTTCCACGACGCCCGCCCTGTCATCCGCGAAGGGCTGGGGAGTTTTCTCGAGCGTTGACGACGCCGTGGCCGCTGCAAGCTCGGCCCAGAGAGAGTTCGCACGCCGCTCGCTCGATTGCCGGCGCAAAGCCGTCGCCTGTATTCGCCGCATCTGCATCGAGCAAGCCGAGACACTCGGCCGCGAGGAACTCGAAGAAACCAAAATCGGGCGACTCGAACACAAGATTGAAAAGCTCATCGTCTGTGCCGAGCGCGTTCCCGGTGTCGAAGCGCTGAAGACCAACGCCTACAGCGGCGGCGACGGCATTTCACTCGAGGAATACGCACCCTTTGGCGTCATCGGCGCGATCACGCCGGTCACGCATTCTCTTCCCACGTTGGCGGGAAACTGCATCAACATGCTCGCGGCGGGGAATGCGATCGTTTGCAATCCCCATCCGAGCGCCGCCCGCATCGCCTGCCGAGGCGTGCAACTTTTCAACCAAGCCATCGCCAAGGAAATCGGCATCGAAAACCTGATCGCCATCATCGAGAAGCCGACTCTCGAAACCGCCGACGCCATCTTCAACCATCGCGGAATCAGCTTGTTGTGCGTCACGGGCGGGCCGGCCGTGGCTCGCGCCGCCCTGCGAAGTCCCAAGCGGGCGATCGTGGCTGGGCCGGGCAATCCGCCCGTCGTCGTCGATGAGACCGCCGACCTTGACAACGCCGCCCGCTCGATCATCGCCGGCGGGGCTTACGACAACAACCTGCTGTGCATCGGCGAGAAAGAAGCGTTCGTTGTCGAAAGCGTGTTCGATGAACTGATGCAAGCGATGACCCGGCACAAAGGCGTTCGTTTGAACGAGGCGCAAATCGCCGCGTTGACCAAGGCGGCGTTTGTTCTCGCCGAGGGCGATGCGACGAAACTCGTCGTGAACAAAGACTTGATCGGGAAGGACGCGGCCGTGTTGGCCAAGGCCGCGGGAATGTCCGTTCCCGCCGATACGCTGCTGCTCTTCGGCGAAACGCTCGAATCGCACCCATTCGTCGATCACGAGCAGATGATGCCGTTCGTCCCATTCGTCCGTTGCAAGGACGTGGATCAAGCGATCGCCTTGGCCAAGAAATACGAGCACGGCTTCCACCACACCGCGATCATTCATTCGCGCAACGTGGACACGATCACTCGTATGGGCCGCGAATTGGATACGACGCTATTCGTGCAAAACGGCGCCAGCACGGCAAGTTTGGGCGTCGGCGGAGAAGGTTATCTCAGCTACAGCATCGCCACTCCGACTGGCGAAGGCGTGACCTCGCCAATGACGTTCACTCGGCAACGGCGGTCCACAACCGTTGGAAGCATGCGAATACTCTGATCGGATTTTACAATGCAAATTGGCCGCGTCATTGGAAACGCCGTTGCCACCGTGAAGCATGCGAGCCTGAAGGGCTGGAAGTTGCTGCTCGTGCAACCGTTGCATGAGAACGCCAAGCCGGACGGCGAGCCGTTCCTGGTGGTGGACGGAGTCGGCGCGGGGGCGGGCGAACTCGTGTTGATTTCGAGCGACGGCGTCGCGGCCCGCAACTTGATCGGTGATCGCAAGACGCCGGTCCGCTGGACCGTAATCGGGATTTGCGATCAGTGATGGAGGAGAAGTCGTGCGTCTCGCGGAAGTGATTGGCACGGTGACGTTGTCGCGGCCCCACCCGTCGGTGGCCGGGTTCAAGTTCGTCATTGCCGTGCCGCACACGCGACAATCTCTGCTGGGTGGAGCGAAACCCGACGGCGAGGACATTGTCGTTTACGACGACCTCGGCGCGGGCGATGGCAGCAAGATCGCCTTCAGCGACAGCGCCGAGGCCGCGGCCCCGTTTTACCCCGAGAAGAAACCAATCGATGCGTATTGTGCGTGCTTGATTGATTCGCTGACCATAACGGAAGGCAAGTGATGATCCCCAACATGTTTAACGAGTTCAAGCTGAAGGAATGGATGTGCGAGATTGGCCGGCGCATTTACGCCAAGGGCTTCGCGGCCGCCAACGACGGCAACATCACCGTCCGGCTCACCGACAAGGAAGTGCTGTGCACGCCGACGATGGTGTCGAAGGGCTATCTGAAGCCCGACGACATCTGCAAAGTCGATTACGAAGGCAAGCAACTGGCCGGCAAGAAGAAACGGACGAGCGAAGTGCTGCTGCACCTGGCCGTGTACAAGAACCGGCCGGACGTGAATGCGGTCGTGCATTGCCATCCGCCGCATGCCACCGCTTTCGCCGTCGCGCACGAGCCGATTCCCAAATGCGTGTTGCCCGAAGTGGAGGTATTCCTCGGCGAAGTTCCGATCTCCATCTATGAAACGCCCGGCGACAATCGCTTCGCCGAAACGGTCCTGCCGTACGTCAAGAACTGCAACACGATCATCCTCGCCAACCACGGCACGTTGACATTCGGCCCGGACCTGGAAAAGGCTTATTGGAATACCGAGATCATCGACGCCTATTGCAACATTCTGATTCTGGCCAAGCAGATCGGCCGCGTGAACTATTTCACCGACGACAAGACCCGCGAACTGCTGGCGCTCAAGAAGCGGCTGGGCTACACCGATCCACGGCTCGACAATCCGAATTGCGACATCTGCGGCGACGGCGTACTCACGACCGCCGATCCGAACTTCGTGTTGGAGCCGAATGTGTTCGTGCGCGATGTTCCGGCCGGCGTGGCGGACGCGGCGTGCGCCTGCAGGACTGAGAAACCGGCAGTGCCGACCGGCAATTACGACAAGCTGGTGCAATCGATCACGGAACAGGTCATGAGGCAAATGACCAAATCCCAATGAACCACCAATGAGCCACCAATTTGGTCGTTGGTGGCTCATTGGTGGTTCATTGGTGGTTCATTTGGGTTTGGGGTTTGCGATGAAAGTTTCCATCATCGGCGGCGGCGGATTGGTTGGCAGTTGCACCGCGTTCGCGCTCCAGACCGCCGGGCAAGTTAGCGATATTTGTCTCATCGATGCCAACAAGGAACTGGCCGAGGGGCAAGCGCTAGATCTGCTGCACGGCGCGAGCCTGTGCGGGAACCAACGGATTCACGCCGGCGAAATGGCCGAAGTCGCCGACAGCAACATGATCGTCATCACCGCCGGCCTGCGCCGCAAGCCGGACGAAAGCCGGCTCGATCTCATCAATCGAAACGTCGATTTGTTTCTCACGATTCTCGACCAAATCAAGCAAGTGGGCATCAAGGACAATGCTTATCTGCTCGTGGTCAGCAATCCCGTCGATGTGTTGACCTATCTCGCGGTGCGGCGGATCGGCTTGCCATGGCAGCGCGTTATCGGGTTGGGCACTCAGTTGGATACCGCTCGCTTTCGTAGTCTGATCGCCAAGCGACTCAAGCTGCCGCCGAAACAAATCAACGCGTTGATCCTGGGCGAGCACGGCGACAGCATGGTGCCGATCTGGTCGAGCGCCGCGGTAAATGGTTTGCCACTGGATCAATTTCCGGGCGTGACGCCGGCCTTCCAAAAGGAAGTGTTCGAGGAAACCAAGGGCTCCGGTGCAAAGGTCATCAAGATGAAGGGCGGGGCCGGCTTCGCGGTTGGCGTGGCGATCCGCGATGTGATCCACGCCATTGCCCAGGATCTGCACGAACTGCTGCCGGTGAGTTCATTGCAAATGGGCCTCTATGGGATTCGCGACGTGTGTCTGTCAGTGCCCACGCTGGTCGGCTGCGCCGGAGTCCGCCAGCAAGTGGAGTTGTCGCTCACTCCGAAGGAACGCACCGGGCTGTATCAATCGGCCCAGGTGTTGCGTGAGATCATCGAGAAAGTGGAATCGCGAATTGGCGGCACGAAAGCAACCGTGACGACTTCATCGCCCCCGAATCGAGCCATTCCGCGAACGGCGTGGCAGAAGAAATAGCGAAAACCGGGAAATGAGGAACCGAGAACCGAGAACCGAGAATTGAAAACCGACGCGGCCGACTCCAAGAGTGGAGATGAAACAATGAAGGGTGACGATATTGCTGAGCGCCTTCTCGATTTTGCGGTGCGAGTGATTCGACTGGTCGAGGCGTTACCAAAATCAGCGGTGGGAAGACATGTTGGAGGGCAACTCGTAAAGGCCGGTACGTCGGGAGGTGCAAACTACGAGGAAGCCCGTGGCGGGGAAAGCAAAGCGGACTTCATTCACAAGTGGGCGTTTCGTGGAAAGAAGTTCGGGAGTCGTGCTTTTGGATTCGCCTGGTTCATCGAGCAAAGTTAGTGAAGCCTGTATTGCTTGAAGGGTTGCTCCAAGAGGCAATTGAATTGTCTGCGATATTGGGCGCCTCACTACGAACAGCCAAAGGACGCGATGCCGGTTCCTAATTCTCGGTTCTCGGTTCCTCATTCATCGTTTTCTTCCATGAAGACCTCGAAATCTCTGGACATGAAGCTGGCGCGACGGGTCCGGTTTCTAATTCTCGGTTCTCGGTTCCTCATTCATCGTTTTCTTCCATTAAGACCTCGAAATCTCTGGACATGAAGCTGGCGCGACGGGTCCGGTTCCTAATTCTCGGTTCTCGGTTCCTCATCCCTCGTTTTCTTCCATGAAGAACTCAAAGTCCTTAGACGCCAAACTGGCCCGCATTCATGCCGATCCGCATGGCTGCAAGGATTTCATTCTTGCCGACGCCAAGGATGCGGACATGGCGCTTTCCATTGGTGCGCCGGGGCGGTCGCCGGAAGCGCATGCGGGCGAAGTGAAGTTCCGTTCGCTCGCCGAGTTTCGCGACATCATCGAGCAAATCGTCGATCAAGCGCTCGTGGACATCATGCTCATGTCGGCCAGTACAAGCGAACTGCTGACGATTCAACAGCGCATTTTCGACAAATCGCCGGTGACGCCCGCGGCGCGGGCCAACGACACTACGGATATTCACATCGTTCGCGGGGCGAAGTACCCGTCACAACCGTCGCTGCCGTTTCGCACCGCGACGCTCGATCACATCCAGTGCGGGCATCTCGATTGCGAACCCGGCGAGCGAGCGCTCGGCGCGGACCTCGGACTCTACAGCATCACGTTCAACAATGACACGCTGCTCGATCGCGAAGCGCTGGAACAATACAAACTGTTTCGCCTGGAAGCCGAGCGCAAGAACTTCCGGCACTTTCTCGAAGTCTTCGATCCGAATCGACCTGAAGCGGTCGCTCCCGATCAACTGCCCGCGTTTATCAACGACGCGATCGTGCGCACGCTCGGCGGCGTCACTTCAAAGGGCCGCCCGCTGTTCTTGAAAATGGTCTATCACGGCCCGAAGGCGATGGAGGAACTGGTTCATTACGATCCGCACCTGGTGGTCGGCATTCTGGGCGGATCGGCGGGCACGACCTACGACGCCTTCAAGCTCTTGAGCGAGGCGAAGAAGTACGGCGCCCGCGTGGCGCTGTTCGGGCGCAAGATCAACAACGCCGAGAACCAGTTGGCGTTCATTCACTTCCTGCGCTTGATCGCCGACGGCCAGATCGAGGCTGAGGAAGCCGTGCGGGCCTATCACGGCGTGCTGCAAAAGCTGAACGTGAAACCGCAGCGATCATTTGAAGACGACATGCAGTTGCACACGAACGTAATGAACTACTCGGGCTCGGGTGCGATTAGTTTTCCGCCAGACAGCCGAGCGCGAAGCGACAAGAAGTCGCAATCGGTGGATTTCAGCAAGATGACGGCGGCCGAAAAAGTCGCCTGGCACAAGGCTCATTGGGACCGAGTTTTGGGGTGAATGCCGCTTCAAATGGGGCAATCTGGGAAAACCGACCGGATTGGGTGAGGAAAGCGTGGCAATCCACCTTCACCGTTGAGGGTCGGATGGTTATCATCGACTATAGGAGAGTCGATACACCAACCGGGCAGACACACGAAGGGTGGAGAGGCGCCATGAAGAGGTTCGCGGCAATTCTGGTGGGAACGGTGCTGTTGCCGTCGCTCGCGGCGGCGCAGGAGCAGGGGTGGGGAGCGAAGTTTTTCACGGGCGGATTGACCCAGGACTTCGGCAAAGTGTCGTGGGGGCAGCAGCTTTCCCACAAGTTCACGATCACCAACATTTACAACGTGCCATTCGTGGTGGAAAGCGCTACGGTTTCATGCGGTTGCGTCTCCGTCGTGAGGCCGACCGGAGTCATTCCGCCGCGCGGCACCGCCGAACTCGAAGCCATGATGGACACGCGCAAGGCCCCGCCCGGCCAAATCAAATCGGTCAACGTGACCGTTCGGCTCACCTCCGTGCCGCAAGCGGCGGGCGATAAGCTCTTCAGTTCCATTTGCGTATTGACTGTGAGCGCGTTGCCGGAGGGCAATGTCCGATTCAACATGGACCGGATCGCGCTCGGCGCCGTGGCGGTCGGAAAGTCGGCGACGGGTTCGTTGCAGATCGATCACTTGCAGGATTCGAATTGGAAAATCACCGGCGTTTCGAAGAACAATTTTCCGGTCGAGGTGAAGACGGAAGCCGTCCAACCGCGGCCGGGCGGAAGAGTCGCTTACCGCGTAACGGCAACGCTGCAAAACAACGCGCCTGCCGGCGAATTCAAATACGACATTCAGCTGGAAACCAGCGACCCCGCCATGAAGCACCTGCCGCTGGTCATTGACGGCGTGGTTCAGGCCCCACTTGCAGCCTCGCCAAACCTGGTCGATCTGGGCAAAGTTAAAGTCGGCGAAGTGGTCACGCGGGCGGTCATCATCCGCGGACCGGGCAGACCGTTCAAAATCACCAAAGTGGAGGGCGACGGCGACGGCGTGAAGGCCAAGTACGAGGAAGACAAAGCCAAGGTCAATCACCTGCTGACGATTGAATTCATCCCCGGCAAAGAAGGAAAGCTCAACAAGACGCTCACGATCAAGACCGATCTGCCCAACGATTTGTCCGCCACTGTTACCGTCGAAGGTCAGGGCACGATGCCCTGACGGCTCGCTGCGAAATACAAGCCTGACGCGCAAGCGAAGGATCGCGGCATACCTTCGCTTGCGCGTCAGGCTTGTATGCTACAATTACGCACGGCCGCCTCGACTCCACATCACCATCGCCACTGCTTTCCTGTTTTTTGCGCTCTTTTCAGCCGCGTCGCGCGCGCGGCCGAACATGTACGGCAGCAACGCCAGCGTGACGATGAGCCAACACGCGGCCGCCAACCCCAGCGCATGCGACCATTGAAACCGCAAGATCGGCCACAGCGCCACGAACCACAATGCCAGGAAAACGAGATTGAGAAACGCGGAAAAGATGAACGCTCCGCGGCTCGTGCCGTAGACCTTGCCCAGTTCGTTTGCGAAAATGTAACGTCGGCCCCCCACTTCGTGATAGCGTGTCGGCTGCGAGCCAAATTTGCCGTTCACGAGCTCCGCGTCAAAGCGCTTTTTCTCCCCGTCCTCGTCGACCAAAATCGCGACCATCATGCCCGACGATGAACGAGCCCAAATTGAGCCTTTGGCATCGACGAATTCGTCTCGCCGTGAGGCCATGGTTCGCCGCTCGTACGGGATCTCCTGCTCCTCACCGGTCTCGTTCTTGCGCAAGGAAACGAACTTTTCGAACTTCACCGATTGCAAACTGCTGAAATTGAAGATCGTGTCGGTCGAATTCGGCCGGCGGTACTCGATGATCATCCACACGAACAGAAACGCCGACAGCAACCCCGCGGCCGCTGGCGCTCGCCAAGCCAGGCCGTCAGTCGGTGAATCGTAGATGTAACCCTGGGCCACCAACGTGCCGGTCCACAACAGGGCCAACAGCCCCAATGTTACGAGCAGCAGGGTAAGCAAGATGGTGAGCATGGGAGGTTTCTAAAGGACACGGTGCGCGGAAATCGTGCTGTTGTCATATGAATCGGCATACGCACCGCGGCAAAGCCGCAACTAAATAGGAACAGCCACGGATGAAACACGGATTGAACACGGACCAAAAACCAAAGCGAAATAGCAAGTTTGATCTTGATCCGTGTTTCATCCGTGTTTCATCCGTGGCTAAGGAATCTGCGTGGCCGAACAAATTCGGGTTGCTTGCAAACGCTCTGGGCCGTTATATGCGCTCGATGGATTGGTGCGCTCCGACGGGAACGTTATGACTTCGCTTGTGCTTCTGGTCGCGATGTTGACGCCGGCGGCCCCTCCGGGGACCGTACGGCCGATCGCTCTTCGCCTCGAGCGAGGCCAGGAGTTCGTCTATCACTCCGTGTACAACCAGGAGAGCGATCGCCCCGGCTCGCAATTCAGCCGGCTTCTCGACACCTACGTGCTGATTCTCGACACGTCGCCGCAAGGGTCGCAGGCCGCCGTAATGACCGTGATGCGCGTCGACAACAAACCCGGCGCCGAGGCCGTGCCCGTAGTCCGCCTCGAATACGCCCGCATCGATTCACTCGGCCGCATCGCGCTCGATTCCACCAGCACGTTGCCGCGCGTGCCGATCGATGGCCCGCCCATGCTCGACCCGTTGCCCTTCATCGAGTTGACGCCGGCGATGCCCGAAGCCGGTCAGCAATGGGAGTCCGTGGACGCCGATCAGGCGCCGCTGTGGCAGCGCTTGCTCGTGACCGAGTTCCACCGCTTCGACCGCTGTTGGAAAATCAAAACGGAACAATCGTCCGGGGATTGGAACGTCGCCGGCCGAACGGTTTGGAAGAGAAACGAAATGGCCTGGATGTCCTTGCAGCACGGGTTTATCGTTCGCCGCGAGCGCACGACCGACTGGCGGACGGAATCCGGCGAGACGCGGAAGTCGAGTCTGGTGGCGGAGCTCGAATTGATGCCGCCGGCATCGGTTCAACAGGACCAATTTCGCGACCGCAAGATCGAAATCAAGGCGGCGGTTGAATTCGCCAAGGAATTGGCCGAGTTGATGAAACCGCGCGGCGAGCCGGACTACCGGGGCTACGACAACCTGCTGCGCTCGCTCGATCGCTACGTGAGCCGGGAAACGCCGTACGCGCCGCCGCCACCGCCAAGTTGACATCCTGCTTACTGGCCAGCGGGGTGCGCCGTATCACCTGGCCGGTCGCCGGGTTATGATTGTCGGTCGTGCGCGAACTCGTGCTCGCCTGCGCCTTGCCGTTGATCC
>JBGQCZ010000006.1:0-21846 GCA_041495645.1 Gemmataceae bacterium
TCACGCTTACCGACGAGTGGCCGGAACTGGTTCCCGGCCCGCAAGCCCGCCGCGTCGCTTCCGCCGCATATCTCGCGGACCAATGGCTCGGCGAACAGGCCAAAGCGCAGGAACTGAAACTCGAATTGACTGCCAAACCTGGGAGAGTGCTGCTTCATGGTCATTGCCACCAAAAGGCGCTGTGCGGCTCCGCTGGATCGGCCGCGGCACTCAAGCTGGTGCCGGGATTGGATGTGACGGCTCTCGACGCCGGTTGCTGCGGGATGGCCGGCTCATTCGGATACGAATCCGAGCATTATGACATCAGCGAGAAGATCGCCAACCTAGAACTTCTCCCCGCTCTCAGAGCCGAACCCGATGCCACGATTTGCGCCACCGGAACTTCCTGCCGCCATCAAATTCGAGACCTGACAACTCGACATGCCTTGCATCCGCTCGAGATCATCGCAAACGCGCTTCGTTAACCACGCCGGTCGGCTTCGTACTTGGTGATCTTTTCCACGCGGCGGGCGTGACGGCCGCCTTCGAACGGCGTTTCCAGCCAAAGTTTCACGATGCGTTCGATCATCTCCTCGCCTTGCAAGTCGGCCGAGAGGCAGAGCACGTTGGCGTCGTTGTGGCGGCGGCTCATTTCGGCGGTCACGGGATCGTGGCAGGGAGCGGCGCGGACGCCGTCCACTTTATTGGCCGCGATGCACATGCCGATGCCGGTTCCGCACAGGAGAATCCCACGTTCGAACTCGCCGCTCCCCACCCGCGCGGCGACCGCAAAGGCGAAGTCCGGATAGTCGGTGAACTCGTTGCTGTAAGCGCCCGCGTCGTAGACTTCGTGGCCTTGTTGCTTGATCGAATTGATCAGGCGTTGCTTCATCGCGTAGCCGCGATGGTCGCTGCCGATGGCGATTTTCATGACTGCATCACCTCCGCCGCCAGACGTTCCAAGTGCGTTCGGATCGTCCGGGCGCATTCATCATATACGGCTTGATCGCCGCCTACCGGGTCGGCCAGGTCTTCGTCCCCGCCCAACCGCCGCGGTTCGGTCCCAAGTTCGGGAAACAACTCGCGCAACATTCGCACGTGGTCGGCGGTCATCGCGATCAGGTAATCGGCCTCGACGGTCAGGTCGGCGCGCAACGGGCGGCTTTCGTGACCGGTCAGGTCCGCACCAAACGCCGCGACCGCCGTTCGAGCTTCCTTCGCCGCCGGCTCGCCCGGACGGGCCGATATGCCCGCCGACGTCGCCCACCAGCCGCGTGCCGCCAACTCCTCGATCCCGCACCCCAATCGATCCGCCAGGATGCGCTTGAAAATCGCCTCCGCCATCGGACTGCGGCACGTGTTGCCCGTGCAGACGAACAACACCAGGCAGGCCGTCAACGGGCGAAGGTCTTTCTCCGTTAGGACGCCGGGCGAAGCGACACGCCACGAGTTGCCGTCAATCCGCACCCGCGTGGCCGGCTGATGGTACCGCGACGGGCCAGCTTCCAGTACTAACCCCACCGCATCGCCATGCGCCGCCACCCAATCCGCGCTTGGGACCAACGGCTCGGCCAGCACCAGCGGCCGGCCGCGATGAGCCAACACATCAAGGATCGCGTCATGGGCCGGGCGGCGTAAAGCGAAATTGCCGTCCGGCGCAACTCGCATCCGCGTTAGTTCGTGAATCTGCGCGGCGGATTCGGTCTTTGCCGCATAGGCGAACTCGAAACAGACTGGGCCAGGCCACGTCCGTCGAATGAATCGCCGCGCCAGCGGGGAAAGCTCCCCAACCCAATCGGCTAGGTTTGCCGCTTCCGGCATCGCCAGCGACCAGTGCAAACCATCGGCCGGAATCCGCGTCAGCGCCTCCGCTCGATCCACGCACGCCGCCAGCGCCGGCCCGGTCTCCGTCGGAAACGCCACCCATTCGCCGCGATCGAGAACCGCCCCCACCCGGCCGTAAAACTCCGCCGCGTCGCGGACGCTCGACCAATCGACAAATTCCGCCATGCATGCGCCCCGTTCCGCCGCTGGGCGAGGTTTTGCGCATAACCTACGGCCCACGAACGGGGGATTCAAGCGGTTCGCCGTTCCGCCCGCGCCGATGAAACCCAACTCCGAACCAAACGATTTCCAACTTTCGCCGAGAACCGCCCGGTTCCGGAAAGATCGCAACTCATTGAAGCACCATCTCTTGCTCATCGCCCTCGAGGTCCTCAAAAAGTTAGTTGGGAAAGTGGTGGTGGTGGTGGAGTGGTGAATTGTGGAGTGGTGAGTTGCCATGAACGCGTCGTGGCAAAGCGCGACAAGCAACAGAATCGATATCGACGTGATCATGATCGGTCCCTCGGAAATGTGCGCACGCCGAGCGCAAGGCCGTATCGCCACAGATAGTGTACACGCGTTTCAAACACGCCGCAACGGCAGCAGTGCGTCTGATCTACCGGCCTTCGCGCGGGGCCAGGACGAGATGAAGTTGTTTGAGTGCATTACACGCATCGTTCGCGAGTTGCCGGCCTGTCCACACAGAAATGATCTTAACCGGCCGGCCGTCGCTCGCGATCCGAATGAGACCACGAGCGGCGGGTTCGGCCAAACCAACAAAACACAAGTGACGTCGTTGGCTCAGACGCCACGCCTGACTGACTCAGTCCTGAATCAACACATTGTCGCCCGGTCCGCCGTCAAGGATGTCCAGGCCCGGTCCGCCGGAAAGGAAGTCGTCGCCGGCGCCGCCCAAGAGCGTATCGATGCCTGCGCTGCCGATCAGCACGTCGTCGCCGGCGCCGCCGTCGGCCGTGAACTTGATCGTGTTGGCGGCCAACTTGGAGGCGTTGATCACATCATCGCCGGCCAATCCGTTGACAACCAGTCCATCGTTGGCCGGTTCGGCGTTGGTGACGTTGACCTGCGCGGTGAGACCAAGTACGGATACGCCATTCGCATCACCCGCGACGCGAATCAAATCGTCGCCGTTGGTGCCGTTGACGACGACGTTGTCGGCTTGCCCGTCGCCGCCGCCGCCAGTGGCCGCGAGGTTCAAATTAACTTGAGTTACGCCCGTGCCGGTCAAGTCGTTTACCGTGATGTTGTCGGCCCCGCCGATGGCGTTGAAGTCGATCCGTTCGACCAGATTCAAGTCCATGGTGATGTTGGCCACGTCGCGGAAGAACCGAGCGTGCTTGCCGTTGGCAGAGATGTCGATGTTCTCGTTGGCGTTGGAGCCATTGAACAGGAGAATGTCGGCTCCGCCTTGGCCATCGACGGTATCGCTGCCATCGCCCGGGTTCCAGACAAAGGTGTCGTTGCCCGAGCCCATGTTGGCCACGTCGTCGCCCTGCCGGCCGATGATCAGGTCGGCACCTTGGCTGCCGGTCAAAACATCGGCGCCCGCGCCGCCGTCGAGAGTGAGACCGATCGCCCCCGCGGCCAGGCCGGAGGCATCCACGACATCGACGCCGCCCAACGCGTTGATGGTCAGCCGGTCGAGCGCGGCTTCAGCCCCGGTGATCTTCACTTTGGCGGCCAACCCGGACACGTTGACATTTCCGACGCCGCCGGCAACCTTGATGACATCGTCGCCGTTGGTGCCGTTGACGAATACGTTGTCAGCCTGTCCTTCAACTCCACTCGCGGCCGCGAGCCCGAGAAACACATCGGTCGCGCTCGTGCCGGTCAGATCGTTGACGCTGATGTTATCGGCTCCGCCGAAGGCGCGGAAGTCGATCTTCTCAACGCCGTCAAGGTCCATGGTGATATTGGCCACGTCGCGGAAGAAGCGGACGCGTTGGCCGTTGGCCGAGATGTCGATGTTTTCGTTGGCGTTTGAGCCGTTGAAGAGCATCAAGTCGGTACCGGCTTGGCCTTCGAGCACGTCGCTGCCGTCGCCCGGGTTCCAGGTGAAATTGTCGTCGCCCGCGCCGAGGAAGGCCACGTCATCGCCGCGGCCGCCGTTGATCGAGTCGTTGCCGTCGCCGCCCAGCAACACGTCATTGCCGTCGCCGCCGGTGATCGAATCATTGCCGTCGCCGCCGTCGATCGTGAGTCGCACCGTTGCGGCGCTCAGGCCGGTGGCGTTCACCGTGTCATTGCCGCCAAGCGAATTGATCACGAGTGAATCGTTGGCTCCTTCCGAACCCGTCACCGATATGTTTGCCGGCAGGCCGGCCACGGCGTAATCGGTTCCCGTTCCGGTGACGGCGATAAGGTCTTTGGCGTTTGTCCCGACGACGATGACGGTATCCGCTTGCGCATCCCCGCCGCCGCCCGAGGCCGAAAGGTTCAGATTGACCTGTTTGACGGCGGTTCCGGCGAGGTTGTTGACGGTGATGGCGTCGGCGCCGCCAAGTGCATTGAAATCAACGCGTTCGACCTGGTTGAGATCCATGGTTATGCTGGCTACGTCGCGGAAGAAGCGAATCCGCGCACCGTTGGCCGAAATATCGATGTTCTCGTTGGCGTTGGACCCGTTGAAGATCATGGCGTCAGTGCCTGCCTGCCCCTCGACCACGTCGCTGCCGTCGCCCGGATTCCAAGTGAAGCTGTCGTCGCCCGCGCCGAGGAACGCCGAATCGCTGCCGCGTCCACCGTTGATCGCATCGTCGCCGTCGCCGCCGAGCAGCACGTCGGCGCCGTCGCCGCCGGTAATCGAGTCGTTGCCGGCCCCGCCGTCAATCGTGAGCGAGATCAATGGCGCGAGGCCATTGCCCCCAGTGAAGGTGTCGTTGCCGCCGTTAGCGTTGAGGACCAGGTTTTCCGAGGAGCCGATGTCGAGGAAAAACGGCGCCGGGTCGAGGCGATCGAAGCGAACACGCGTACCGTTTGCAGTCGCCGAGAAAACCTCAGCGCCGTTGCCGCCGTTGACTTCCACCGTGTCGATGCCGTCGCCGCCTTCGTTCAGATCGCTGCCTTCGCCCGGATTCCAGATCATGCGGTCGTTGCCGGATTCGCCGAAGACCCGATCGTCGCCGGTTCCACCGGTGAGTACGTCGTTGTCGGAGCCGCCGAAGAGCTGATCGTTCCCGCCCTTGCCGAGGAGGGTATCGTTGCCCGATTGTCCGAACAACTGGTCGGCGCCGCTGCCGCCGGTGAGGATATCGTTACCCGATCCGCCAAAGAGGAACGCCGCCGGAAGGGCGCCGTTGGTCTCATTCAGCGAAATATTGTCGTTGCCGCTTTGACCGAATACCTCGATCAACGCCGTGTTGGCGACGGTCGCCGCGCCGCCCTGAATCGCGACCGCCCCGCCGTTGACGAGAATTTGGCCGGCGGCATCGCGGCTCACCGCAATCGTGTTGTTCAGCGAGTCGCCGAAAACGGACAGCACGCCCGTGCCGGCGTCGAAAGATGCGGTGACTGCCGGGGCGATCCGGTCGCCGAGAACCTCGAAGCGCGGCACGAAGCGATCGCGGCGCGGCAATTTGCGGGATTTCTTCATCTGGAACCGATTCCACCAGGATGTAGCCATCTAAGTTGACTCCCAGGTTGATTGACAAACACGGACGGCCCGAGCCTCCGCGCTCACTTGCGTGGCGTGGCTCGGGTCGTAGAATTTCTTCGAACCAGGCGACGTCGACAGAATCGTCGCTCGGAGCAGTTTCGCGTGTAGTTCGCCTGCCCTCTTCCGTCTTCTAAGGAACAAATCCGATCCGCCGCGAGCATCGGCAAAGAATTCCGTGTTACGTCGAAAGAATTTTTCCGGCACGCTCTGGCGGCACAACGGCATTTACGGTCATGAAAGATTCCTTTGCCGAGTTTCTTGGCCGGCTGGAGGCCCGCGACGACGACGCGGCCCGCGAACTCTTTCGGCGTTTCGCCCAGCAACTCATCGCCCTGGCCCGCACCCGCTTTGATCCCCGTCTGCGGCGAAAGGTCGATCCCGAAGATGTGGTCCAGTCAGTTTACAAGAGTTTTTTTCACCGCTACGCCGAGGGGAATTTCGAGGTCGGCAATTGGAATAGCTTGTGGGGCCTGCTCACGGTGATCACGTTGCGAAAGTGCGCGGACCGGGCGGCTTATTACCGGGCCGAACGGCGCGACACGGCACGGGAAATTCCGGCGACAAGCTCGGAGAGCGCGGCATGGCAGGAACCTTTGGGCCGCGAACCCACTCCATTCGAGGCGGTCGAGCTAACCGAAACAGTCGATCGATTGCTCGCCGCGCTCGACGAAGACGAGCGCCCGGTCCTGGAATTGAGCCTGCAAGGATACACGACGCGGGAAATCAGCGACCAACTTGGCCGCGCGGAGCGAACCGTGCGGCTGTTGCGCGAAGGCGTGCGCAAGCGCCTCGAACGAATGCAACGCGAAGAATGAATCGGTTCCGGGCGTCAACAATAGAACGTCAGTCATGCTCATCGGTCCCAAATCTGATGGTCCGTCGGTCGACGCGGAATGGTCGGCGCTGAAGGACGCCGTCAATCGATTTGAAGCTGCATGGCGACAGGGGCTCACGCCCCCAATCGAAGATTTCCTGCCGGCCGAAAGCCCGTTGCGCCGGCGCGTACTGGTCGAGTTGGTCCACATCGACCTGGAATTACGTTTGAAAGCTGGACAACCGGTTCGGATTGAAGAGTACCTGGCTCGATTCCCCGAATTGTCCGCGGACGCCGCCGTCGTCGTAGACCTGATTGCCGCCGAGTTCGAAATGCGTCGCCGCGGCGAGCCCGGAGTTACCTTCGACCAATTAATCAAACGGTTTCCGCAGTATCGAGACAGGCTGGCTGCCGAAAACGACCGTCCGACCGTGTCCGGCCCGGTCACGCCGCGGAGTCGAGCCGATCGGACCGATGAGGTTGCACCCGAGGTTTCGGGTTACGACTTGTTGGAGCGCTTGGGCCGCGGCGGGATGGGCGTCGTGTACAAGGCCCGCCAAAAAAGTCTCGATAGGCTCGTCGCGCTGAAATTCCTTCCCAAGGTTTGCTCCCACGATCCGGTATGGCTCGACCGCTTTCACCGCGAAGCGGCGACCGCTTCCGCGCTGAACCACCCGAACATTTGCACGATCTACGACACCGGCGAGTCCGGCGGCCGGCATTTCATATGCATGGAACTGATCGACGGCCGAACACTCGACGCGCTGATCCGCGCGCCGACTGGGATGGAGGAGATGGTTCGCTTATTTCGGCAGGCGGCCAGCGCGGTAGCCGCCGCTCATGCCGCGGGCGTGGTGCATCGCGATATCAAACCGCACAACATGATGGTTCGCGCCGACGGCATCGTGAAAGTTCTCGACTTTGGCTTGGCCCGCCGCCTCGGCGCGACAGGCGCCGCAAGTCCCGCGGCGGCCGAGCACGAGACTGACCTCGGCACGCGCATCGGCACGGTCTTGTACATGTCGCCCGAACAAGCCAGCGCGGAGCCGGCCGATACCGCCAGCGACGTTTTTTCATTGGGCGTCGTTCTGTACGAACTCACTACGGGTCGCCATCCGTTTCAAATGGACTCGGAAGTCGGCACGCTGAATGCCATTGCATCTCATGAGGCAGCGCCGCCGTCGCGCCTGAATCTTGAAATTCCAGCCGATCTGGACGGGCTGGTTCAACGGATGCTGGCCAAGACCCCGAACCTGCGCCCCACCGCGGCCGAGGTAGCGACAGCGCTGGGGCAGATGTGGCGGCGCGGATTCAGCGCGGCTTCGAGTGCCGCAACGTATCCTGGAAAACGTCTCACGGTGGGCCGGGAACAGGAAATCGCGGCCCTGCGATCCGGGTTCGCCGCCGCCGCCGCCGGCCGAGGTTCCCTGATTTCGGTCGCCGGCGAACCCGGAATCGGCAAGACCACCTTGGTCGACGGGTTCCTCGGCGACGCGGTTGCGACGGATGCCAATTGTCAGATCGCACACGGCCATTGCTCCGAGCGATTGGCCGGTTCCGAGGCCTACTTGCCGGTGATTGATGCTCTCGGAAACCTGCTCCGCAACGACGTGACCGGCGCGGTCGCCCAGTTGATGAAGGCCGTCTCGCCCACCTGGTATGCTCAAGTTGCACCGGCAGCGAAAGTGGCTTCCACGCTGGACCCTGCCGCGGAGTCTTGGGCGCCGTCGCAGCAAGCGATGCTGCGCGAATTCACGAATCTCTTTCAGGAGTTGTCGCGCCGCGGTCCGGTTGTCTTGTTTCTTGACGATATTCACTGGGCCGACGACTCGACCATCGACCTGTTGCGATACCTGGGACGGCAGCTGTCCGCCCTGCGCGTTCTGGTCGTTGTCACGTATCGGCCGACCGAACTGCTCCTGGGGCCGCATCCGTTTCATCGCCTCAAGCTGGAACTTCAAGTTCAAGGGGTCGGCGTTGATTTGCATTTGAGTTTGCTGGGACGCAATGACATCGACCACTACCTCTCGCTCGCGTTCCCGGGCCACGCCTTCCCTTGGGACTTTGCGAATCTGGTTTACCACCGGACCGAGGGCAGCCCCCTGTTCATGGTCGACCTCATGCGCTACCTGCGCGAGCGCGGAGTGATTGCCCGGTCGGGGTTAAGTTGGCTGCTGGCGCGCGAATTGCCGAACCTCCTCCAGGAACTTCCGGAATCGGTCCGCAGCATGGTCCAGCGCGAGCTCGAACGGCTAGGCGATGCCGACCGGCGGCTCCTTGCCGCTGCCAGCGTGCAAGGCAATGAGTTCGATTCTGCTGTTCTCGCAGGCGCGCTGCAACTCCACGCGGCCGAGGTGGAGGAGCGGTTGCAGGCACTCGATCAGACCTACGGCCTGGTCCGGCTCGTGCACGAAGCCGAATTGCCCGATCGAACGCTCAATCTGCATTACTCGTTCGTGCATGGTTTGTACCAGCAGTCGCTCTATGCCGACCTGCCTCCGAGCCGGCGCAGCGCGTTGGCGGCGGCGCTGGGCCAAACTTTGGAGCATCATCAAGGCGAACGAAGCACGGCGGCGGCCGCGCAACTCGCCTGCCTTTACGAAGTCGGCCGCGACTTCGGCCGGGCGGCGCGCCAATTTGGTTTCGCCGCTTTGAATGATGCCCGCGTTTTCGCTCATCGAGAAGCCGTAGTGCTGGCCCAACGCGGCCTGCGATTGTTGGAGCATTTGCCCGAGACGCCGGAACGGGACGCCCTGGAGCTGCCGCTCCAGACCGCGCTTGGGCTTCAATTGCAAGTGACGGAAGGATTCGCCAAGCCGGCGGCAAAGCAGGCCTATTCCCGTGCACGTGAACTCTGCGCGCGGACTTCCGGTTCGCCGGGGCTGTTTTCGATCATGTGGGGCCTGTGGCTCGATTCCAAGGTGCGATCGGAACTGGCGCGGGCGCTCGAATTGGCCGAGGAACTGCGGGAGCTGGCCCAACAACAGGGCGAGCCCGCCCTCATGCTGCAGGCGCAGCAGGCGCTAACGGTGACATCTCTCTGCCGGGGCGAGCCGTGCGCGGCGCTGCGACACATGGAATATGCCGCCACCTTGTACGATCCCGCCCGGCATCGCGCTCACTCCGCGCAATTCGGCCAGGATCCGGGAGTCGCTTGCAAGGCGTTCGGCGCAGTCGCGCTATGGGCATTGGGGTTCCCGGACGAAGCGAGATTGCAATGCGAGGAGGCGGTTCGCCTCAGCCACGAGTTGTCGCAACCCAGCAGTCAGGCCCTGGCTTTGCATTTTGCCTCGATGCTGCATCAACTTTGCCGCGACAGCCATCGTGCCCGCGTTTGTGCCGAAGCATGCGGCGCCATTGCGGACGAGCACGGCTTTTCGTTCTGGCGCGCCGGCGCCGCGGTGATGAGTGGCTGGGCGCGAGCCAACGGCGGCGACTTTGCCGCGGGGGTCGAACAACTCCATCAAGGGATTCATGACTGGAAGGAGACGGGCAGCGTTACATATCAGACTTACTATCTTGGACTGCTCGCCGAAGCCCTGTGGCGGCAGGGGCAAATCGCCGCCGCCGGCGCGGTGCTCGACGAGGCGCTGGTGCTTGCCGAGCGAACCGGCGAAGGCTTGTACGCCTCGGAGTTACACCGCCTGCGCGGCGAAGTATTCGCTGTCAATCGTGAAGAAGTGGAACAAGACTTTCGCCGGGCGCTAGAGATTGCTCGCCGTCAAAATGCGCGCTCGTTCGAGTTACGGTCCGCCGTCAGCTTGGCGCGCTTGCTTCAAAGACGGGGAGCTCCGGCCGAGGGTCGCCGCCTGTTGGCCGAATGCTATGCCGGCTTCAAGGAGGGATTGAACACTCCCGACTTGCAAGATGCCCGGCTGCTGCTTGCCGATCTCGCGTCATGAGGGATTCGCACCTCCGTAGTCGTGGCATGGTTTTTGGTTTTCACTTTTTCGGTAAGACCGCCTCAATAGGGATGAGCAGGACGGTGCCGTCGGTCATGGGGGCGAAGAGGTGGCTGGGGCCGAATTCGATGGGAGCCGCGGCTGGGGCAGCGGGCAAGGCCCCTTGTGCCGGGTAGACGGCGCCGTCGGATTTGCCGGTCGCGGATTCGATGGCTTCGAAGCGGCCGGACAAATCAGCAAGGATCAGCATGTCGCCCATTGGCCTCGGGCGGGCTTCGATGCCGTCGCCTTTGCAGCGGTAGAACCAGAGTTCCCTGGGCTCGTCGGGGCTGAGGCAGACGAGGCGGTTGCGGTCGACGACCACGAGGATGCGCGGCTGGCCTTTGTCGTCGATGAGGAACGGACCGGCGGTGATTTCGTTGCCATGCTTCATCGGGCGCATTTCCCATTTCATGGTCTGCGAGAGCGGATCGCCTTCGAGCAAATTCAGGCGGCCGCCGGCGTCGGCGACGGCGATGCGCGGCGGACCATCTTTCACCGGCAGCGCGAGCGGGGCGGAAATGATCCGGTCGGGCAGTTTGATTGGCTGCTGCTGTTTCAACCGCGGCTCAGCGTTGGCCGGCCACGAATACAGCGTCAGCCCGCGCTGGCCGTCGGACACGAGAATGTCGTCTTTGCCTAAGGCCGTGATAAAGGCGCGGGCGGATTCGCCCGACCTGAGATCGCGCCAGTCGGGGCCGCGTTTGGCGTCCTTTTCGCCGATGGTCCAGCGGTGCAGCGCGCCGTCGGCCAGCGCCATCAGCAACATCGAGCCGGTGAGCAACGGCTGCCCGGCCAGCGGCGCGACGAGTTGGGTCACGATCGGCGTGCCCGGCTTTTGCCCGGCGACAATCGGGATGGCATGCAGGGTCTTGCCGTCGGCGATCGAGTAAACCAGATAGGCGCTCTTGCCGTCGCCGGTGGGCAACAAGACCGGTTCGCCCACCACGTCGGTCCGCGGTTTGAGCAACACATGCCCGCCCTGCGGCCATTCCTGGCCTTTCGGCAGCACGGTTTGCTTGGGGTCCACCAAATACAACCCGGCGCCCTGATCCAACTGATAGATGAACTCGCCGAGCTTGATCGGGTCGCCTTGGACCGCCAATCCCAACGATTGCTGCCAGCGGATTTCACCGGTATGAGCATTGACGGCAGTCGCGAGCCAGGCCGGCGGCGAGGTGGACTGGGTGACCACGAAAAGCGTGGTGCGATCGGCGCTGACCTGCCCGGCATGCAGCGGGGTGCCCAGCTTCAGCGGAGCGCGCCAACGCGACGCCAAGCGCAGTCCTTCCTTCTTGTCCCATCCCTTGACCTTGTGATTCAGCTCGCCGTTGGCCAGATACCAGAACTCGCTTTCCTCTGCGTGGACAACCAGACCGCGGCCCGGATTTGCGGTCCCGGCTTTCGGCTGCTCGATCAGCATCGGGAACAGCGCCGGGTCTTGGTTTTGTTTCTGATTCACGCCGAATAGCGCGAATACTCCAGAATCAGTCACCAGCGCGATTTTCTCCTGATCGCACACGGGCGGGAACCACGACCAACCCTGAAGCGAAACTTCGGGGCCGGCAACAGCCACGGATTTGTCGTCGATCTTGACCGGGATTTCGAATGAGCGCAGCTTCATGGAATTGAAGCCGTCGCTCACGGGCAGAACGAGGTAAGCCAGGTCCGCTTGCCCCGCGTCATCAGCACCGCCGCCGATCACCACCGGTTCACCGCGCAGCGATCCCGGTCCGTGGTTCGTGGCCAGCATCGCGACCAGAACCAGCGGCTGTTCCTGGTTGGTGTCCAACACGTATACGTTTTGGCTGTCGGCCGGAAGGAAAATGCGGCCGTTGCTCTCCTGAAACGTCCCGCCGGGGCCGATTCGCTGGCCCAACTCGAGCCGGCCGCGAATCGCGCCGTCGCGCGATTCCATCATGACGATGGTGCCTTTCTCGTCGGTCAACGGCACATAGAGCCGCCGGTCGATGAGCATGGGCTGCCCGCGAATCGGCGAAGGCAATTCCTGATACCAGATGAACTTGCCGGTGAAGGCCTCGCGTGCGACGAGCCCCTGGCCGTTGGCGGTCGGCACGAGGATGGCTTCCGGAGTTCGTCCGGCGGCGGGGATCCGCAGCGGCAAACCCACGGAGTCGATGCCCATGCGCGTGGCCCAGAGGATTTGGCCGCGGCCTTCGGACAGGGCGAACAGCACGCCGCGCGCCGCGGCAAACACCACTTTGTTGCCCTCGACCTTGGCGTCGGTATTGGCGCCGATCAGCAGCGAAACCAGCCCGCCCACCGGTTCCGGTTTCGCCGGATACTCGCCCGCAATAAACACAATGCGTCCGCGAAGTTTCAATTTGGCATCAGCCAGCATTTTGACTACTTCCGGCATCGTCGCGTAGCCCTTATCGGCGGCTTCCTTTTCCAAACTCGTGACCAAGGCGGGGTTCAGACCGGTCGCGAGTTTTTCACGGAGGTATGTCAGGAATTTCTCGAAGGCCTCGGCCTTTTCGATCAGTTCATTCAACTCCGCGTACTTCTTCACGAGCTCGGTTGGAACCGGCGGCTGAATGTTCGGCGGGGTGTATTGTTTGATCATCGCCTGCGTCTTTTCGGCATCCACGTACTCCTCACGGGCCTCTTTGAATTCCTTGGCCGCTACTCGTTTTTCCCGGATGTCGCGAACCTGATCTTCGGCGATGCGGACCAGCGCGTCGCGCATTTCGGGTTGCCGGTCTCTCACAAGGTCGATGTTGGCGTCGGTGCTGTCGCGCAGCTCGGCAAGATACTTGACAATTTCGTCGCGCCGCTTGACGGCCACTTCGCCGGGGTTCATTGCGGCATCGATTACCTGGCAGTGCCGTTTCAACACCTTGTACTTACCCGTGCTCTTGCTGTTCGCATACTTCTTCATGAGTTCGTCAAACTTGCCAATGGCCTGCTTGTAGCTCTTGCTGCTCATGTCTTGTTCGGCCAATTCGGCAAGGGCCGTCTCGTTCTTGGCTCGGGCTTGTTTCATGTACAAGACCGCGCCCAGCCCGCCGCCGACAAGTAGGATCGCCATGCCGAGCGCCGCAAACTTGATCCAGCCCCGCTTGGGCTTGCGGTAACCGTGCAGATACGAGTCGTAATCGACCTCGCCGCCGCCATCGCTCGTCGCTTCGTGGACTTCCTCGACCTCTTCGACGACTTCGCCCTCGGCGGGCAGCGTGTAGTCGTCTTCGGCGGTTTTCGGGGCTAGCCCCATGAAGGCGAGCACTTCATCGGCGGAGGCACGATCCCTTGCGACGGCCGCTTCCTCGATGGGTTCGCGGCTTCGCACGGGCGGCGGCGGCATCTTCGACCAATCGGCTTCGCGCGGTTCGGCATCGGCGTGGGTGGGCAGATTCGCGCCCGAATCGCCTTCAAATGTGGGGGCGCGACGGTCGCGCGGCGCGGTCTTGACCCGGGCCGGCGGCTCCTCGGCAGGCGCTTCGCGCACCTCGAATACCTCGCGGCATTCCTTATTGGTGCAGCGGATTTTCTGCCCAACGAGGGCGGAGTCGAATTGGTAGCGGTTCTGGCACTTCGGACACAGTGAGGTGATCTGCACGGCGGCGTCTCGTCAGCGGGTGATTTCGGGCCGATGATTCCATTCTGCCCGATCCACCCGACCGCGACAAGTGCCGAGTTGCCAGGAAGTGAAGTCGTGGTTCTATGACAGAACGTTGAATCCCCGGATGAATACGATCGGCTGCTCGGCGTGAACGGCAAAATCGACAACTACAGGAGCAACAATTGGTTTTCCATCTGGAATGGACGATGACCATGCCAATCAGACTCAAAAAAATACCCGGTGTGCAGCCCACTGGGAGACAGCAAGACGCGCCTCAAACTACGTACTTAAACGTAGGTGAACCGCAAGGCGGTTTCGATGATTACTCAACGGCTACCCGCCATTGCTTCGGATCTTGCGCGTCGTCGATCAGCGTATGCCACCACCTGGACAAAGAAAGGCGCCCGGTACTTCATCGCCGCGAAGACGTGGTTGACGATCATCCCAATTGTTGATTTGCCGGCAAAGTGGGCCGTAGAGCGTCGCGGCGACCACGTCGACCGCCGCCGCGCCACAGTAGGCACACCACGAGAACACGATGAAGCCTTGTAGCGTTGCGGTTCGGGGCGCAGGCGCCTGATGGTTTGGCGAACGGCACTCGCCCGCGGCATCTCCGCTGTATCCTGTACTTGGAGCACGGCGATCGAAAGCTGATCGACCGATACATTGAAATGTGTCTGCTTGACACTCGCGATGTGATGCTGAACGCCGAGTACGAAACCGTCGATTTGCAATTGATTCGGAAGCGAGACTTCGGAAAACCCTTCGGCCAATCCCAGATTACGGCGCGAAAGAGGGGACACCGAAAAAAATGATCATGGGTATGGATCAGCTTATGAACACAACACGAAGGCGATTTCTTCGGACGGCGGCGGGTACCGCGTCCTTGTGTCTCGCGGACGGGGCGGCGCTGCGCGGTCTGGTTGCATTCGGAGCCGAGCCGCCCCCAGAGAAGGTCCGCTTTGGGCCGGACCTTGAGCCCATCGTTCGGCTCATCGAAGAGACGCCACGGGAACAGTGTGTGCGGGTGTTTGTCGCCGAGTTGCGGCGGGGGTTGCCGTACCGGCGGTTTCTGGCGGCCTCTTTGTTCGCGGGCATTCGCCGGGCACGTTCGCATCATGAGGTTTACAAGATTCATGCAGTGCATCAGGTTGGCATGGACGTGCGGGCCGAGGAGCGGTTGTTGCCGTTGTTCTGGGCGCTCAATGGCTACAAGCAGCGTCAGGAAGATTTTCCGTTGGCGGCGATGACCGAGTTGCGCGGCTCATTGCCATCGCCAGAGAAGGCCGCCGGCGAGTTTCGGGACGCGATCCAACTGGGCGATAGGGACCGGGCGGAATTGGCGCTGGTGGCCATGGGTCGCGGACAAGGGGCGCGGCCGACCATGGAGCAGCTCTGGCAACATGGTTGCCGCAACGGCGGCGCCGGCGGGCACATGGCGATTGCCCTCGCCAACTGCTTCCGGGCGCTTGAAGCCATCGGCTGGCAACAGGCCGAGCCTGCGTTGCGCTTTGTCGTGCAGGATTGGTTTGCGCTGGGATACGTGAAGCCAGATGGCTACCATCAGCCAAACCAAGCCCGCGTGGATGAGCATCTCAAGCATCTACCGTCGGACTGGGCTGGGGTCCGTGGGGACCAGGTGCCTGCCTCACGCATCTGGCCGGCACTTCAGTACATTGAGCACATGACCAACACCGAAGCCCATCAGATTGTGATCATGCTCAAATTGGGACGCACGTTCGGCACGCATTTTAAGGAACGGGATTGGGAGCTTAGTTACCAGGGCGGCGGAAGGTTCGAAAACAACAGTGCCTCAATCGACCATCGCCCCCGCGCTGGCAAACCAACTCGCCTGCGCTTCTGCGAATCCATGACTGAATCAAACCTGGTCGCTTGGCTGTGCTGCCATTACACATTCGACGGCCTGGTAGGCGTAGGCAAGGTAAATCGACTGGCAGCAGACCCGTAACTGTCCGACCCATGAACATGGCTCACAGCTTCGGCCGGGGCACGACGATGAATGCGTCCCCAGCCCTCACAACGATGGGCTCAGGCAGATCCACCCAGCCCTCTTCCCCAACTGTCGCCACGCCGATTTGAACCAGTCGTTCGCCAGTAACGGCATTGATATTGAAGATCGACACATGAATCCCTTTGGCCACGCCTTCCAGATGAAAGCGGGGGATGATCCGATCGTCCGCAAAGCGAAACGTAAAGCGACTGTTTCTTATCGGTGGATCTCTAGGAGTCATATTGCACCTTGTTTGTTCTTACCTTATAGTAATATACCATAAGGGAGAACGGATGCAATACCTTTTAGTAATATACTTGACGAATATTCTCTTGGGTGGTATCCTCTTGGGTATGGCAAAAATCCAACTGTCCGGCTACCGTTGCGAACGATGCGATCACGAGTGGGTTCCTCGCGACAAGGATGAAGAGCCGCGAGTGTGTCCGAAGTGCAAGTCGCCGTACTGGAACAAACCGCGCCGCGCGGACAATTCCAAGGCAACCAAGAAATGATCCGCTTGCATTTAGTCCGGTCGCGAGTAAGAATACAGCTGCCGTACAGACGGCACGCGAGCGCAGAAATACCCCCAGCAGGACTCGAACCTGCACCATTGGCCTTAGAGGGCCAAATCCCTGGTACTAGCAGGGATTCCCGGTTTACAAAACCGGTGCTCTATCCGATTGAGCTATGGGGGCCACTAGACGCACTCGCTGGGAGCCAATGGGCTTGCAACTCATTGGCTCCCCTCTGTTCAAATTCTAAATGCTCGTCTGAGTTTGTTCAACTGCATTTCAGATAGATTCTTCGCGATATTTACTTAAAGCCTTTAGTGGAAAGGATTTAAGTAAATGAAAATCATATATAAAAAAGCCAACAATTTACATATCCATTGATTAGTTCGTTGATTTTGGTATAAATTGTTTTGGTTCTTACATGTGGTGATTCATGCGAATTCCATCACCGCCAACAATTGACATAAACTCGGACAACCTTCGTCCAGCACAGCTACTTGAGCTATTTCGTGCATTGCAGCGAGATGATGTCCAAGAGTTTGTTCGGCGCGCAAATGACAAATACTATCACTGGGACAAATTGCGCTTCCAGAAATTGCCGAAGGGAACGACTTCTGAGCAAATGTGGGCTGCCGTGAAGGTAAGCAGGCGGAATCAGAAACAGATCTTGCCGCTTTCATTTACCAAGAACGAAAAACTATCCTATGTGCTGACGCCACGGCACTTGGAATGGCTGCACGACATTGACAAGCAGGCTGGTGGCGCAATTGGAATCGCAAGCGAAACGGGCTTGGTTGACGATGATGATCGTTATCTTTTCAATTCGCTCATGGAAGAGGCGATTGCATCAAGCCAACTCGAAGGAGCAAGTACGACTCGAAAGGTCGCCAAGGAAATGCTTCGCGCAAACCGTAAGCCGCGAACCAAGGCAGAGCAAATGATCATGAATAATTATCGGACGATTCTGGAAGTTCGAGAATTGCAGAAAGAAAAACTGACACCTGAATTGCTTTGTCATTTGCAAGAATACCTTACTGATCAGACGCTTGATCATCCAAATCAAGCAGGCCGATTCCGCAACAATGACGAGATTATTCAGGTCGTAGACCATCGAACCAACGAGATCATTCACATACCCCCACCAGCCAGCGAGCTAAAATGGCGAATTCAAGAAGTGTGTGATTTTGCGAATACGGTTTCCGATCCGTTTATTCATCCTGTTGTCAAAGCGGCTGTTCTGCATTTTGCACTTGGGTTCATACACCCATTTGTTGACGGAAACGGGCGAACGGCACGGGCCTTATTCTATTGGTATATGCTCAAGAGAAACTATTGGCTGTTCGAGTATGTTCCGATTTCGCGAATGCTTCTCAAATCGCCAGTCAAGTATTCACAGGCGTACTTGCGCACAGAAACCGATGTAGGCGACGTAACTTACTTCGTTCGATTCCATTTGCAAGCCATCGTTGACGCCATTGGCAGTTTTCACCGGTACGTTCTTGCAGAGCTTCGCGAAACGAAAGAGGCTGCTCATGTTCTGGATTCGTTCCCCGGCCTCAATAATCGTCAACGATCACTGATTCAGGATGCGCTTAAGCACCCCAACATAAGGTGCACGACACGTAGTCACCAAGGAAAGTTCCATGTCACGTATCCCACAGCCAGGGCTGACCTTTTGGGGCTTGAAAGGGCAGGGTTATTGCAAAAAGTGAAGCGCGGAAGAACTTCCCATTATCTACCCTCGGACGATCTCAGGCAGCGATTGCAACTTCCAAAGAGGATTGGCAAACCAGAAAAGGAAAAGGTGCCACCAACCATCGTTGTGACCAAGGTAATCAAAGAGGAACCTAAGCCAGTGCCAGCGCCTCGAAATCTGTTCGATTAACTCAAAGCCGACTGGTGGCGTAATCCCGATCAGATTCGGCTTGTCTCTTGACTCGCCCATTACAATAGAAATGCGAAGCCGAACATGACGAATACAACTGAGCAAACCCAAGGCCGCTTCTCCGTCTTCCGTGACGTTCGTCGGCATCTTGCCCAAACTGCCAATTTCACGCAAGGCTGACTTTAGAATCAGCCGCCCTTTGCCGGTCAAACTTTGGAATCATTCTCGACTATGGCAACAAAGCCCCCAGGCACAGCCAAGGGTCGTCGATTCAGCGGAATCGGCGGCCCGTTTTTTTCACTTTTTGTTCGACAGCAGTAGCTTACGCCTCGACGCTCGCCAAGCCGCTGCCGAATCCGGCACGGTCATTAGATTGACATCAACGATCATTCGGGCAGCGCGAAAGGGACTGGCCATAGACTGTGACTACCAAGCTCAGACTGTATGACCCGGCACCGCACCTGACCGCCCTGGAAGACAAGCACGCTGTCATGCCCGACAATTGCCCGCCGCCGGTCAAGGTTGAGATCACGAACAAGTCGGTGCTCAACACTTTGAATGACCATTACAGGGAGATCTATGACATCCTCGTGGCCGCGAAGCAGCGGGCGATAGCCGAGGGACGATTCACGCCGGATGGCACGCCCATTGCCGATTTGCCGCCCGGCATTGCTCGCACCGCGAAACTTGAACGCACCCGCTTTTTGGAAATTCTCGCATTTGAAGAACAAGGACCGCCCCGCCAAGCGATCGAGTGTTTGGCAGGTCATCACCGGCGTGCGCCGTGCCAAACCGGCGATTCGAGCGGCCGCCGCGCGAACGTCTTCGAGTCCGATCGAGTGCGCCATGCGTTGCCCGTTCCCCTTGTTGCGGATTCGGAACAAATGACCTCGCTTGCCAAACTTTTCTGCCGGGTACCGACGCCCCTACCGAATGCAGAACGCCAATTCGCTGGGATCTTCCGGTTCCGTACCGACATAGCTAAGTTATAGACCGAACCGCCTCCATCCTCGCCGCTTGAGGGCTTCAGTGTCGTCGTTGAGCTTCGGGAGGCGAAAATTGCGTCAGAGCAAGTCTCCGTGAGATAGAATCATGTGATGTGCCGGCGCCTAAACGCACGAATGGACCGAAGGGGACTATCGGATACTCGCAGCGATTATCAGGAACGAATACGACCGTGCCAGCGCCTACGTCGAGTCATGTTCTTGCGTCCCTTTTTCGAACTGGCGAACTAGAATAAAGCGGTTCGTGGTCTTGCTACAGCCGGCTCCAAGGCCAAGCACGTAGTTGGCTGCAATCGAGACGTAAGTCGTGAGTGGAATGCGGTTTCCCTTGGGCTCACACCTTCCGATCGACCGGCGCAGTTTCTTGCTCGCCGGCGGCTTGAGTTTCTTTGGCGCTAATCTGGCAGAGCGGGCTTTTGCCGGCGATCCCCCAAGCTCTGAAAAACCACGCGCGAAATCCACAATTCTGATCTGGCTCAGCGGTGGCGCGTCGCACATCGACACTTGGGACATGAAGCCCGACGCCCCGGCCGATTATCGTGGGCCGTTCCGCCCCGTCGCGACCAGCGCTCCCGGGATCGCTTTGTGCGAACATCTGCCTCACTTGGCCAAACAGGCCCATCACGTTGCCGTCGTTCGCTCGTTGGGAGATCGCGGCCGCGGCACCGGCGATCATCATGCCGGCTATTACTACAACTTGACCGGCCACGCTCCCGACCAGTCGTTTCACCGCCTCCTCAATGCGCGAACGCCGTACCCGACCGATTGGCCGTCGATGTCGGCGGTCGTCGCGCTCAAACGCCCGCCTCATCCGTCGCTGCCGCAGACGATTACGCTGCCGCACAAGGAAGGGGCGCCGGAGTACACGCGGCCGGGACAATTCTCCGCGCGACTTGGCCTGGAATACGATCCCGTGTTCGTGGATGGCACGCGCGAGCGGCCGTTGGAATTCAGCGTTCCGGCACTGAAACTCCAGGGCGACATTTCGGCGGACCGCCTGCTCGATCGCCGCACCTTGCTGGCAACGCTGGACGATGCGCAGCGTCGTGTGGATCAGTCCCGACCGATCGGCGACTACAGTAAGCAGCAGACCAAGGCGTTCTCTCTGCTCACGTCGCGCGCCGCCAAGACCGCGTTCGACATCCGCTCGGAGCCGGAAGCCGTGCGGGCCAAGTACGGGCCGGGCATCAATGCCATGAGCATGTTGATGGCGCGGCGGCTGGTCGAAGCAGGTGTCCCGTTCGTGACTGTTTTTTGGAAGGGCGACAAGGAACTGGACACACTGTGTAAGAGCGGCGGCGGTTGGGACACACACGGCAATAACTTTAACTGCCTGAAAGATCGGCTGCTGCCCGAATTCGACCGTCCCTTTGCGGCGTTGCTCGACGATTTGCACCAGTGCGGCCTGCTGCGGGAGACGCTGGTGCTGGTTTCAAGCGAGATGGGGCGGAAGCCGAAGATCGGCGACCCGCGCTCCAGCGGCCCGAACGGCGCCGGCCGCGACCACTGGACGGCGTGCATGTCCGTCCTGCTTGCCGGCGGCGGAATCCGCGGCGGACAAGTTTATGGGGCCACCGACAAACGCGCCGAATACCCCGCCGATAGTGTGGTCGGGCCAGAGGACATTGCCCAGACTGTGTTTCACGCGATGGGAATTCACGACCTCACGGCCCGTGATCGCGAAGGAAAGCCTTACCACCTGATGGACGACGGCAGCCCAATCCGGACGTTGTTTTGAAGCCAGCGCATCCGCGTCAACGTGGTATCGTGGCCGAGCCTTCGTACGGTCCAAGAAAGTCCCAAGACGACCCAGCGTTACCGAAAAATAGCCTCGCACCTCAAGAGATGGTGGGCATGCTTCGTCGTTATCCAGCCGTGCTGTTCAAGTCCTAAACGGGGCACTTAAATTAGCCTGAAAACAAGTCAAAGCTGCAAGTCGAAAATGAGAAAAGTCCCGCGCACGATGGGCTTCGTCATGAAACGGTTCGTCGCTGTACTGGTTCTGCTCGCCATCCTGCCGGCGCTTTCGCGCGCCGCTGACGAACCGGCCTGGCAGGCGCTGCTCGGCGACCTCGTGAAGACCGAGAAGGCGGGGTTCGGCGGGTTGTGCGGCATTGTCGTCGACCATTCGTCGGGAACCGCCTGGATCAATGTGAGCGATCGGGGCTTCTACCGCTCCGATGACCAGGCGAAGACATTCGAACGTGTTAGCGACAAACAGCCCAAGGGACGCACCGAGTCGCCCGGCTGCCTCATGCTCGACCCGACCGGCAAGAGCAAGCGCATTGTCACCGCTCTGGTCTACGGTTCACCCGTCAGCGTCAGCACGGACCAAGGCGGCACGTGGAAGTTCTTCAACGCCAAATCGGCCCACGTGGATTGGTGCGCAGTGGACTGGACCGACCCCGAGATGAAATTCGTGCTGGCCCTGAAGCACGAGGCGGGCGGTTTGTTGCTGGTCTCGCGCGACGGCGGCGCGACGTTCGCCGACGTTGGCAAGGGCTACGGTCCCGGTTGGGTGTTTGACGCTGAAACGGCGGTCGTGGTCGAGGCGAAAAGCAAGGAGCGGCCAAAGCCGAACCTGGTGCGAACGACCGACGGTGGCAAAACCTGGCAA